>NZ_JBJEFJ010000133.1:0-33186 GCF_051873915.1 Pradoshia sp. | reverse complement strand
CCCCCCTTTCTATGGGTTTTGGGTGGGCTTTCTCTGACGATGTCCACCCTTTGCACGAGCACTGGGTGGTCCATCGCTTACAGATACCCCCCTTTTACCCCCTTCTGTGTCCAATTGGCGAAATTATCAGAATATACATTTACTTTCCTTTGATTGTTCAGTAAAATTGTCATATTCACGCCTTGATTTAACAATAAGGATACAGATTGCATGAGGAAGGGGAGTTTTCATATGGCTAGAGCGTTTAATTTTAATGCGGGACCGGCCGCTTTACCTGAGGAAGTGTTATTGAAGGCACAGAAGGAGTTTCTTGACTTCGAGGGGAGCCGGATGTCTGTTATGGAGCTGAGCCATCGCAGCAAGGAGTACAGCAGGGTCCATGATAAAGCGAGCGGGCTGCTGAGAGAGCTGATGGAGATTCCTGCGGATTACGAGATTCTGTTCCTTCAAGGAGGAGCTTCCCTGCAGTTTTCGATGATTCCGATGAATTTACTTGACCAGGAGCGCGGGGCAAGCTATATCCTTACGGGTTCGTGGTCTGAGAAGGCCTTGAAGGAAGCCAAAAAACTCGGTCCGATAGAGATAGCAGCTTCCACGAAAGAATCCGGTTACCATGCCATTCCACCGCTTTCCGATATTCAGTGGAAAGAGAATACCTCTTATGTCCACTTGACGAGCAATAATACGATATACGGCACGCAGTGGAAGGAGTATCCGCAGACGGATCAGATTCCGCTTATCGCTGATATGTCGAGTGATATATTGAGCAAGAAAATAGATGTTTCCCAGTTCGGGCTTATCTATGCGGGGGCACAGAAGAATCTCGGCCCATCCGGGGTAACGGTGGTCATCATCCGCAAAGATTTAATCCAAAAGGATGACAGCTTGCCGACGATGCTTTCTTATGAAACTCATGCGGGCTCCAATTCCTTGTATAATACACCGCCTACCTTGGCCATTTACCTTTTATCTTTAGTATTAGAATGGGCTAAGGATAAGGGCGGCGTGGCCCAGATAGAGCAGCAAAACCAGCAGAAAGCCAAACTGATCTATGATGCGATTGATGAAAGTAACGGTTTTTATTCCGGACATGCCGATCAAGACAGCCGGTCGAATATGAATATTACCTTCACCCTGCCTACAAACGAATTGACGAAGCAATTCCTTCAGGAGGCTGCCAATGAGGGCTTTATCGGGCTTGGCGGTCATCGTTCTGTCGGCGGCTGCAGGGCCTCCATCTATAATGCCGTTCCACATGAGCATTGCCAGGCCTTGGCAGATTTTATGGTAAAATTCAAAAAAATCAATAGTTAGGCTGTATTCTTTCTGGTGATGATGTTATAATCTGGGTAAGCTTTTTGCGGCTGGCATAGAGAGCACATCCGAAAAAGCAAATAGTTAGTTGAGCTTAGAAGAGGAGAGATAAAAATGAATACGAAATCATTAGTAACTTTATCGTTGCTAGTCGGAATCGGTGCCGTTCTGCACACGATTGTACCTGGGTTTGTCTTTGGAATGAAGCCGGACTTAATGCTTCTTATGATGTTTCTCGGCATCTTTTTACTGCCAGACTTGAAGAATGCGCTATTAATAGGCGCAGTCACTGGAATTATTTCTGGTTTGACTACCTCATTTCCAGGAGGACAAATACCCAATATCATTGATAAGATTATAACAGCGTTGATTATTTATGCAGTCTATAAATTGCTTACGAAATTTGTTAAACCCGCAGTTGCCAGCCTATCCTTAACCTTGGTCGGCACACTGATTTCGGGAACGATTTTCTTAACATCAGCCTATTTACTTGTCGGCCTGCCTGGACCATTTTTGACATTGGCTGCCGGAGCTATTCTTCCTGCCCTTGTCATTAACACCGTTGCAATGGCTGTTATTTATCCAATGGCATCAAGTATTCTGAAACGAACCAATGCTGTAATTACATCATAAATAATACCCAGAGGATAACGAAGCCGTTATCCTCTTTTTTAATCCCTGTACATCCCACCTCTATAGGATCCACGTCGCCAATAAAAGGACCGCTGCCGCCAGAAAGGCGCCCCCGCTTAGCTGCAATCTCTTCTTAAGAATTTTCTTTGAAGGATACACCCCTCCCTTTCCAATCACATAAACAGAATGAAGCATAACACCGAAAGAAGCACTGATTAAAATGAGTAATAAGACAAGAGCCGCCACATTATTTATCCTCCTTCATTCATTCTTTACTCATATTATGCACAGCTTGTTTTTGATATGAGAAAGCTAATTCCAAGACCATTTTGGCAAGTTTATGAAAAAAACCATGAATTTTTTGGCAAAAATAGTTTCCGAAAATAACAATTAACGTTTAAAATAATATAAAAAAAGGAAATGTTTAATATAAGGACTATTTTTTAAAGGGATTTTTATGTTTATGTAGAAATCTGTAAAAGGAAGAATAAATTGGGGTGAATAACAATGAAAGCAAAATCTTTAGCGATTGGATTCATATCTGGTTTCGCCGTAGCCGGAGTTGGTGTACTGCTCAGCACCCCTGCATCCGGCAAGGAAGTACGTTCAAATTTGAAGGAAACAAAGGATGAGACCGTCCTCCTTCTTCAAGATGTCCAAGAAGCGGTCATCCAATTGAAAAATGACTGTATATCAGCCGCCAACGTGAGTAAAGCACAAGTCAATATGTTCATTAAGGATGTAAAAGAATTGATCCAGGAATGGAATGCAGATGCAAAACAGCATACCGATGCGATACAGGTACAAATCAAGGATGTGGAAACAGCCATTAACGAACTTGAAGCAGCTATTACACCAACGCCGGCAAAATAAAACATTATAGAGGAAAATTGATAGAAATTTGTAGAAAAAGTTTCTAAATATTTGGCAAATTACCTTTTTTGTTATTTAATATTTTATAAGGATAATAATGAAAAAAAGAAAAGTAGGTGAATGAATCATGTCTGAAAATTTGAATTCAGTGAAAGAAGCCATGTTATTCACTCAGCGTGTGGCACAGTTGAGCAAGGCTTTATGGAAAGCAATCGAAAAAGACTGGCAGCAATGGATCAAGCCCTATAATTTGAATATTAATGAACACCATATTCTCTGGATTGCCTATCATTTAAAGGGAGCCTCCATTTCCGATGTGGCGAAATTCGGAGTTATGCACGTATCAACCGCATTCAATTTCTCGAAGAAGCTTGAAGAACGCGGACTACTTCGTTTCTCCAAAAAGGAAAATGACAAACGGAATACGTATATTGAATTGACAGATCAAGGGGTCGAACTTTTGCTTGAAATTGTTAAAGTCTTTGATTCCTCCAAGAACTCTGTTTATCTAGGAGCACAACCGTTGAAGGAGCTATACGGTAAATTCCCGGATATGATGGAAATGATGGCCATCGTTAAGAATATTTACGGGGATGATTTCATGAATATTTTCGAAAAATCTTTTGCTAATCTTGAACATGAATTTACAGATGAGAACGGTTTTCTCGAAAAGATTGAACATCCAGAAAAAGAACCAATACAATAACACAGGGGCATTCCCGATAAAAGCGGACCTAAATTTACATCCGCTTTTACCTTAAAACGCCTTGTTCATTTCTTCACATATTTTTCCTCAACAAGAAAATAAACCAACCTTTTCCTCGAACTGATAATAAACCGTTTTTCATCCTCATAGTCTTTGCAGTGTAGGCAATTTTTTGATAATGTAAGAGAGATAACAGCGCCAAGGGGGGTAGCAGGATGATAATTCTTATTTGGTTTTCCTTATTTGCTCTCTTTTTCTTGTATTATATTAATAAGCTATCCACCAGCTTCTGTATAAAGAAAGAGATTCCAGAAGAAAAACAGGATAGTTTTTATCGTACAATCAATGTCCTAATCACGATCCTGCTAGTTTCAACTTATCTCGAAATACTATATACAGCATAAAAGACGAATGCCTAAGCACTCGTCTTTCTTCTTCCGGAAATCTTTGATTAGCAAATCCAGGATGCCCCGATGATGACCAACAAGATAAACAAAACAACCAATAAAGCGAAACCTCCGCCATATCCTCCAGACATTGTTGTATCCTCCTTTCAATCACAATGGATTGGTTTACTTCTTAGTAAATCCAAGACGCACCAACAATCACGAGCAAAATGAAAAGTACGACGATGAAGGCAAATCCTCCTCCGTAGTTCTGACCCATGATAACACCTCCTTTTGAGCTGCTACCCTATCCTATTCAAGCTTGGTAAGAAAGGAATGGGCACATTACTCATATGCTCACTTTTTTGACAAGACCAATTCTTTATGAACCGCCTGTCTTTTTTCCTGTCCCTATATCCTATGCATGGTATGTCAAGATTGTTTATGCTCATAAGCCCTATAAGGTAAATGAGCCTCCTTATCCTTTTTTTAGCAGAGGAATTGTGGTATAGTTATGCTTGTTAAAGATAAAGGGATGTTTTGGCAATATGCTAAAAGGAGTGTAAGGGATGAAGAAATGGTTAATCACAGTAGCATCCGTATCGACACTTATCGGCCTCAGTGCCTGCAACAATGTCGGTTCTGATGAGACAATCGCAGAAACAAAATCAGGCAATATCACGAAAGATGAATTCTATGAGGAATTGAAGGACAAATATGGGGACCAAGTACTTCAAGAGCTTGTTTACAAAAAGGTCTTCACCGATCAATATAAGGTAAGTGACAAGGAAGTCGACAAACGCCTTGAAGAAACAAAGGCTAACCTTGGTGAGAACTTCGAAAGTGCTCTTGCTCAAAACGGCTATGCAGATGAAAAAGCCTTCAAGGAAGAGCTTAAATATCAGCTTGCTCAAGAGAAAGCAGCTCTCGAAACAGTCGATGTCACAGAAGATGAGCTGAAGGATTATTATGAGAACAAGTATACAGTCAATCTTAAAGCCAGACACATCCTTGTAGCAGATGAAAAAACAGCGAAAGAAGTAAAGAAAAAGCTTGAAAATGGCGAAAAATTTGCTGATTTGGCTAAAGAATACTCCACTGATGAGGCATCTAAAGAACAAGGCGGAGACCTTGGTGAATTCGGTGTAGGCAAGATGGTGCCTGCCTTTGAGGATGCAGCTTATAAATTGAAGGTGGATGAGATCTCTGACCCTGTACAATCAGATTACGGTTTCCATATCATTCAAGTGACAGATCGCGTCAAAAACGACAGTCCTTCCTTTGAAGATGCAAAAGCTGATGTAGAGAGAAGCGTTAAGACCGCTAAACTAGACTCTACAAAAGCCCAAGAAGCTATTCAAAAAGTAATCGATGATGCAAAAATCGATGTGAAGGATAAAGATTTGGAAGACGCCTTTTAATAAAGAAAAACTCGGCTGATCAGCCGAGTTTTTTAATTTGCCTCATCTGTTAATGTGCGCTTCTTCTTTTCCTCTTCCATTCGTTCGATGTATACCTTCCCCTCATCCTCTATGAAGGCTTCATCAATTTCTCTGTCTTCTCTCATTGATTTGATGGTCATATAAGCACTGACAAAAATTCCTGCGACGATGAACCACATGAAAAATGGCACGAAGACATTCTCCCTTTCTTAAGGGACAGGCCCTTTTCAAACATTATATGCGGCTTATCCGCTCTTATGAGGAAAACTTTCGTCCGTATTTATTTAAAGGATGGCTTATAGAGACTGCGGTTATCAAGCGGGAAGATGCGCTCAGTGAATTCACCCGGTTTCACGCGGTCAAGCGCTCTATCCATCATATTCATCTTCGCATCCAAATTATCGATGTGATGCAGGATTTCAGCCTCTTTCACCAATGGCGGTTTCGGGCTTCCCCATTCCGCCTTGCCATGATGACTCAGCACGATATGCTGCAGTATAAGGATTTCTTCTCCCTGTATATTGAGTTCCTCGGCCACCTTGCCGATTTCATTGACCATGATAGTGATATGACCGAGCAAGTTCCCTTCAACTGTATAAGTAGTAGCAATCGGCCCGCTCAATTCCATCACCTTACCAAGGTCATGAAGGATAACACCTGCATACAGCAAATCCTTATTCAAGGATGGATATAGCTCTGCAATGGCTTTAGCCAAATCCAGCATGGAGACGACATGATAGGCAAGCCCTGAGAAGAATTCATGATGATTCTTCGTCGCAGCCGGGTATTCAAGAAATTCCTTTGAATACTTCTTGACCAGATGCCTAGTAATGCGCTGGATATTCGGATTAGTCATTTCAAATATGTATTTCGTAATGGTATCAGCCATTTCATCCTTGCCAATTGGAGCTGTTGGCAGCAGATCTCCGATATTAACCGCTTCATTATCATATTTCAATCGGATGGCACGAATGCGCAGCTGGAGCTTTCCTTTGTAGTTCTGTACATCTCCAGTAACGCGGACGATTGCCTCCGGAACATAAATTTGTTCGTCCTCAGGTTTTACATCCCAAAGCTTTGCTTCAATTTCCCCGCTTTTATCCTGGAATATTAATGATAAAAAAGGTTTGCCGTTGCTGGCTGTACCTTTGATCGCATTCTTTATGAATAAATGGAGATCGATTGTATCTCCTACCTCGTAATGGGCAATTCCCTTCATCTTAAATCCCTCCCAGTCTATTCCTTTTATATTATAGCATGCTAGGCAACTGTTTTCGTTGTTTATCACCCTATGGAGATCACTTCATGTGAAGTAAACTGCTCCTTGATTTTTTGATGGCAAGTCATAAAGAGAATCTGGTGCTCCTCTTGTCCAATTTGCTTCAGCAAGGAAAGAACCCGCTCCGTTCGTCTATCATCGAAATTAACGAATGTGTCATCCATCATAATCGGAAGATCCTTTCGTCCTTCAATGGTTAAAGCTAATGCAAGACGAATTGATACATAAGCAAGCTCTGCTGTACCTCTGCTCAGATCCCGGGCAGGAATGTATTCTCCCTGGCTATCTTGTAGCATCAGCCCTGTCCCCTCATTTGAGAATACAAGCCTTTCGTACTTGCCATTGGTCAAATAATACAGATGTTCATTGGATTTCTCCAATATGGCGGGAAAGCGCTCATTCTTATATTTCGTGATAGCCTCTTGAAGAATGCCTTTAGCCACAGCAAGCTTCGCCCATTTCCGCGACAGTACCTGAAAGTCCTCGAGCAGTTGTTGATGATGGAATTGCAAGGCTTCCACTGTTCCATCTTCCTCAAGCCTCTTAATATCATATTGAACCTTGGCAAGCTCTTGAAGGCCTGCCTCAATTTGCTGCTCAACAGACGAACTATCCTCCTCGGCACTCGCTATTTGCTCATCCAGCTTAGCAGCACTTGTATCCAAATAATGCTCACTATCTGAGAATTCACCAAGCTGAATCATTAATTGGCGTCTTATTGTTACGAGCTGCTCTCGTTCTTCGGATTCCTTGCCCAACTGATAGAAGCTTGTAATAGAATCGCAGCCCGCTTCCTTCAGCAGCGCTGCCTGCTCTGCCTGCAGATGTTCGCATATTTCCTCAAGCGGCTCTTTCTCCTCCGTCAAATCAGCAATCCGATCATCAAGACGTTTCGCTTCATTCCTTACTCGGATGACTTCATCCATTTTCTGCTTGATTTGACGATAGATCTCTCTCCTTGACTGTTCAGTGCTGACATGAAAATCCTCAGCAAGCTTATTTAATTTAGTGCTAAGGGCGACAATCACTTGACGGTTTTCCTCTATGGAGGATTGAAGCTTGTTTTTCTCCAGAATAATATCCTTCATGCTTTCAAGACGGTCCAATGCCTCAGAGAGCATAGACTTCGAAATCTCCCGCGGAATGAACCATTCATCCCCAAGGGCGGTTAAGCGTCTTTCACAGGCTTGCTTCTCCTGTTCCCACTTCTCAAATGCTTGGATTAAACCTTCGAAAATTTCATCCTGCTGTTCTTTCCGATATTTCTCCCTCTCATATTGCAAACGGTTCTCCGCATCCTCCATGAGAAGTCTGTCTGTCAAACCATTATCTCCTTGCCTTTGAACACGGTTTGAAAAGCCTGCCAGCTTTTCCTCATAAAAGAGGATTTCTTCATCCAGCTCACTAGATTTCGTATAACTGCCAAGGAACTGCCTCCAAATGAAGATAAGCAGAACTCCTCCGAGTCCAATCCCGGTACCAAGCAGTACTTTCCCGCTGAACATGGTTAGGATGGCTGTCAGAATAAGCAGAATACCTGCGAGATTAGAAAATCGCTTTTGTTTCTTCCTCATTTTCTGTTCTTTTGTCCAGATTTTCTCACGCCGGTTTTTCAATCGCTCAAGTGTTTCCCGCACTTCCTCCAAATTGTATGAGTCGGACGATTCTTTGAAGGTCTTGCGCCTTTCTTCAAGCCTCGCTCTCTCCCCATCCGGCAAAAGCTTGCTTTCATAGAGCTCCATTGTCTTTTCCACTTGGTCAAGCTTCAATTTCTCCTGTTCAAATTGGAAATCCAGTTCACTTTTCCGTTTCTTGAGGGTGCTCATTTCAAGCTCCAGCTTCTTGATTTCCTCTTTACGGAAAACACTCGTATCAAGAGAGGCAATTGTCTCCTCCTCTAAATTCATATGCAATTCTTCCTGCAGCTTATACATACGGGCATCTAAATGCTTCAACTCAATTGATTTAGCCCTTATTTCTTCCTCCAGTGACTCGCAATGCTCTATAGGACGTTCCATTTGCTGGACCTCAGCCTCCTTAAGAAGCCAGTCCTCCTGATAGGTAAGCTTTTGCCTTTCATCCTTCAAGGCAGATAATTTAGTCGATTGCGTTTTCAGCATGGCGGATTTCGCCACCAGTTCGGCTTCAATGGTCTCCATCCTTTTCGTTCCGCCGGCAGGAAAAGGCCTCTCCCTTAATTCACTCAGCCTGCCGTTAATGCCGGAAAGTTCCTGAATGCTTGGCAAAAGGCGCCTCCAGTCCTTTAAATGAATCAAATGGCTTCTTATTTTCTCCAAGCGTGTCCGCTGTTCAGCTATTTCGTTCGAAAGCCTTTCCTGATGATGGAGGAACTCATTATACTCATTTTCGCTTTCCTTGGCCTTTTGCAATTGCCTCGTGCTTTCTTTCATCTCTGCGAGTTTCTGATTCAACTCCGGCTTCTTACCGCTCGGCTTAAAGAGGAGCTCCATTTGCTTTTGAAGACCATTCTCCAAATCCCACAACCGTTCACTTCCAGACATGCCGGCAAAAAATAAGTATCGTCCAAGCTCCTCTTCATTTAGACGGGAAATTTCTCTAATCCCATCTAAGTTAAAGGAATAGATGGATTCATAGAAATCCCGGTCAATTCCTTTAAGAAGCTCCTTTAGTTCCTCCTCCTGACCGATGAACTGACCACCTTGATATAGCTTGCACTCACTGCCCTGCGTATGCTTGATTCGCTCAATGGTGATTTCTCCATTCGCCGGCCATTCAACCGTCAGTCTGCCGCCGTATTTCACTCCTCCATTCGGTTCATAGGAGGGGGCATTCTGACTTCTCTGCGGAAAGCCGAAAAGCATGGCATGGATAAATGAAAAAATCGTCGACTTGCCTGCCTCATTCTCCCCATAAAGAACATTGATTCCAGAGGAGAGATCTAGTTGATAATTTTCGAATTTCCCGTATCCAAATATATGTATTTTCTTAATAATCAACGGTCTTCTGTCTCCTTATCTGCTATTTAATCGCTTCACCAATTCCATATTGGCCTCTAGGATAATTTCCTTCTGTGAAGCGTAATCCCAGCCTTTCACATACTTTCTTGCAGCCGAATGAGTTAAAAGAGGGGCTATAAGCTCCTCGAATTGTTCCTTGCCGAGATCTGCCGAAACATCTAATAGCTCAGCTAAAAAGCTCTGAGTTTCATCCGTGCCCTCATCCATCCAAGCAGGCGGGATTAGCTTCATCGTGTGAATCCAAACCCTCGGAGTTTCTTCCTCCTCTCCCTCCTGCACAGCTTCAAGCAATTCGTCCATATCTGAATAAAGCCAGTCTTCTTCCTTGGCCTTTGAAGCATCCAGAATCAACTCAAGAAGGATGTCCTTGCCCGCTTGACGATAATGCTCCTTCCGCTCGTTGATGTGCTGAATAAGCCTATTCATCTCGAGTCCGCTTGCTTCCACCGTCTCTTCCTGCCAATTCAGAACAGAAGCTGGGCGGAAATCAAGTTTCGTTTCTGTTTCAGATAAATGAACAAGATAGAACCCCTTCTCTCCTGTCTCTTTCCTGTTCCGGCCTTGGAGGCATCCAGGGTATACAGCATATGGCTCATTTAGAACAAGCATCCGTTTATGAATATGTCCCAATGCCCAATAATCAAATCCCTTTTGCACTAGCTCCATCTTCGTGAAAGGAGCATAATTTCCATGGGCCGTTTCCCCATCAAGATTGCCGTGCAAGAGGCCGATATGAAAATCCCCTGATGGCTGCTTGATATAGCCTTCAATCATCCTTTCCTTTATATGTCTCTGTCCATAGCTGAAGCCGTAAAGCATAGACGATGTCCCATCCTCCTTCACATGCTCCTTAACCTCTACCTCTCGTCCAAATATGTGGACATTAGGCGGAAGAGACAGATTAAAATAGTTTCCTTCAAGAAAGTCATGATTGCCATGAATCAGATATACAGGAATACCTTCCTTATTCAACTGCTCCATCGCCTTTTGGAACTGAATCTGTGCCTTAAGGCTGCGGTCATTCCCATCATAAATATCCCCTGCCAGGATGACAAAATCTACTTTCTCCGTTATCGCTGTTTGAATCAAATTCCTTAATGCTTCATAACTGCTCGTTCTCAGCTTTTCATATAAGGTATCCGGCAGATGCCGAAATCCAGAAAACATGCCGCCCAAATGAAGATCGGCCGCATGGATAAATGTTATATTTTTCACTTTCATTCACTCCCTCTCCCTATTTTACTACAAAAGACGCTAGCTGCCTTGTCCTTCATAGGTAAACTCTCCAAGGAAGAAGGAATGTTTTCCTCGTATATCGAATAAAACAATAGCTGTTTTTTTGGAGGATAAATCATGAATCAACAAATTGAAGGATACTTTTGCAGTTGCTGCAAGAAATATCATAATGAACTCCCAATGAGTTACGGAAGCCCTGCTCCTGATTATTATGATGAACTATCCGTTGAACATCAGAAAAGTCGAGTGGAAATCAATCAAGATGTGTGTGTGATTGACAATGAACATTTTTTCGTTCGGGGATGCATTGAAATTCCTGTCATTGGTAGTGACAAACAATTCATATGGGATGTCTGGGTCTCATTAAGCGAAGCTAATTTCTATAGATTAATTGATTATTGGGATACCGAAGGAAGAGAAGAAGTTCTTGAACCGATGTTTGGCTGGCTATCTACTTCTATTCCCTGCTATCCAGAAACGATTCATTTAAAAACGATGGTTCATACCCGCTCAATTGGGATAAAACCGTATATTGAACTCGAACCAACTAACCATCCATTAGCCATTGAACAAAGAAAGGGAGTCTCAATGGAGCGTATAAAGCAAATAGCCGAAGAGTTGTGTGATGGAGAACAGCAGCAAAAAAATGAACTGCAAAAGGACTTTAGGGAAAGACCGATGAACTCTTTTCTCAATAAAACAATCGGCATCTTTTTTGAAAAGACTAATCGCACAGTTAAACCGCTCATGTATGCACAATTAACCATATGTATCGGCATAGTATTAACATTGTTTTTAACTTGGAATAATGATTCTCTGAGTTCTATGGCAATTATACACTTTCTCCTTGGCACGAACTTTCTGCTAAGCTCAATCGAACAATTTATCATCAAACCAAAACAGCGGAAGGGCTCAATCCTTTGGTTCATATGTGCCCTCCTCTTTTATTGGATTGCCTTTGATTATTTCATTAACTAATAAAGCAGAAATTCATAGAGGATTCATCTCCTCCGCTGTTGAACTCTTATTAGGAAAGAGGCAGCTTGCCTCTAAATGAGAAGGAGGGAATTTCATGCTCTTTATGTTGATTGTAAAAGCATCGAAGAATTCGGAAGCCGGTAACCTTCCTAGTCCTGAGCTTATGGAGGCTATGACAAAGTATAATGAGGAATTAGTTAAGGCAGGCGTGCGGGTTATGTCTAAAGGACTTCATCCAAGCTCAAAAGGAATCCGTATCTCATTTCCGCGTCCCGGAGAAGAGCCCGTGGTCACTGAAGGCCCCTTTACAGAAACGCAGGAGCTGATTGCAGGGTTCATCCTAATTGACGTGAAGTCGAGACAGGAGGCCATCGATTGGGCAATGCGTATGCCGGACCCTCAAGGATTTGGAGAAGGACAGATTGAATTGCGCCAAGTATTTTAATTTAGGCATCAGCGAATGGGAAACAGACTTTTTCTTTTCTGCTTATGGAGCAGCCATAAAGAATATCTATTATGGGGTGATTTGACTGGAGACTGAAATAAAGGTAAGGCTTGCTGTAGAAAGTGACTTAGATACAATCATCGCCATGCTTGCTGACGACATTTTGGGGAGAAAGCGCGAGCGTTATGAGCACCCGCTTCCTAGTAGTTACATAAACGCTTTTCAGGCAATCGTCAATGACCCTAATAACGAATTAGTAGTAGCCTATGATGGCAATGATCAAGTCATTGGGGTACAGCAAATCACCTTTACTCCTTATCTAACCCATCAGGGCGGATGGAGAGCGACTATTGAAGGAGTAAGAACAGCGGCTTCTGTAAGAGGCAAGGGCGTTGGTGCGGAGCTTATAAAATGGGCAATCCAGCGTGCAAGAAAACGCGGTTGCCGCTTAGTACAGCTGACAACGGATAAACAACGACCAGACGCGCTAAGATTTTATGAACGATTAGGCTTTAAAGCAACGCATGAAGGTTTAAAGCTGAAGCTCTAACCGTATCTATAGGTGTATTGTTGTGGGGCGATATTATCAACAAGGAAAAGGAGCTATTCTAAAAGGACAAGCGCCTTCTAATAGCTCCTTTATATTTAACGGACAAAAGACCGAATGAGCAGAATGACTCCTCCTATCATACTAACGGCTGCTAAAGCAAGACAAACCATAAAGTCCGCAGTGCTATTAATGAGGAGTACAAATGAGCCTACTTCCATGATAGCAAGAACTAAACCAATCAAAAATCCATTTTGATCCTGTTTTCGTATAGCAATGAATAATTGAACGGAAATGATATTCGCTAATAGAATAATAGAAAAGGCAATTAAATAATCAATTGAAAAAATGCTCGTTCCTTCAGCTGTTCCAAATAGCGAAAAGAGTGCTATAGGAAATGCTCCAATGTTAATAGCGACAAGAACCAGCGTCCAAATCATCCAATATACTGCTTTTTTCATAACTATGACATCCTTTCTTGTAGGGGATTAATATTGATCAATAATGGCACCAAAACTAGACGCCTTAATATAATTTTTGTCGATCAGCGATTGTAATTGTTGTTTATTACCTACAACGACCACACCAATGATTCCAATTTGTTTTTCTGTAAGTGATTCATCGTCTTCCTTCATCGTATTGTATAGATGTTCAAAATCTTCCTTGTAAGAACCGCCTTTTTCTATGGCCAAGTCGAGTGTTTCGATAAAGGTATTTGTCGGATCTTGGATTGCTTCCCCGCCTTTTGAAATAGAAGGAAAGCCGGCTACTTCATATTCTTTTAGGATTGCAGGGTCCTTAGAAGGGGCATTGCTTATATCTTTTAACCCTTCAAGCTCCTCTGCGGAATAAGCATTTACCCAGTTCCATTGCAGTGTTACATCTGCAGGCAGCATGGCAACAACCTCTTTATAGGTGTAAGCCTTATTGAAGGATAGGGCCATTTCAATTAATTTGCCGTCATTCACTCTATCTAATTTACTCAAATCATTTTTATAGGATCGGTACTGTAAAGAAGGATGGAAGAAGTTCATTACTCGATCTCCTGTATAAGAGAATTGAGTCAGCTCTGAAGCTCCAACTGTCACTTCTATATCAGGAGTGTCATAGGATACTTCACCAAGATGAACTGGTTTACCGTTTAAGAGTTTGTATTTTGGAGCAATAGCCGAGCTGCCGACTAATTTATAGCGCTCTGTCCAGGCACCTGTATAAATATTGGCGCCGTAAATTTCATAATATAATTCTTTAGCCGTCATTTTTTGTCCCATATAATAGGGCGTCAATTGAATCTTTAATAGTATCAATAAAGTTAATACACATATCGAAACGAGAAAGCTAACACCCGTCATGCGGAAGTAACTTTTTCTTTTTGCTGATTTTATTAAATCCTTCTCATCAAAGTCTGGATCAAATAAGCGGTCGATTTCACGGTCTTCGTTCATTTTGTTCCCTCCACTTCTGTTTGAATTCTTTCCTAGCTCTGTACAAGGTTGTTCGAATCGTTTCCACCTTCATATCAAGCATGGCCGATATTTCTTCATAGGATAGTCCCAGGTCATATTTGAGAAGCAGTAAGTTTTTATGACTTGGTTTTAGTTCATCTAATAGATGACGGATATCCCCTTGAAATTCTTTAACCAATAATAAATCCTCGCTTGTCTCTTCCTGAATAAAAAAATCGATAAATGCTTGGTCATTAATATGGACTTTTGGAAAGCGCTGCTTTCGCCTACATAAATCATAGAATTGATTTACAGAAACTTTGAACAGCCAGGCAGATATGTTTCTCACTTCCAGATGAACCATATTTTCAATAGCCTTGTAGAACGTATTTTGTACAATATCTTCGGCATTTTCCTTCGAACAGCCAATGCTTATTAAATACTTGAAGATGATTTGAAACTTCCTCCGGTATAAGTCTTCTATCGTCTCAGTCTTCATTGGCCCTCCTTTCATTTATATAACGAATAGGGAAAATAAAAGTGTACAAGTTTACGAAAAAAATATATATGATATTTTTTTGGTAAATTTCTGAACAAAAAATAGGACTTGGTGGCCAGAGGCACACCTTGGGTCAGCACAGTAGTCAATAAGAAGAAGGGAAAAGAAGGAGAATGAAAGTGATGCAGGGAATTAATAGACATACATAGCTTTATGCTTTCATAGAGAGGAGAATGGTCAAATGCCGTATCTGCGTTTATTTATTTTGTCATTAATTCTACAAATGGTCTGCTTTATGCTATTGATAAAAGGCGAACACGCAACCTTGTTAAATATGATTGGTTTTTCCACAGTATTCACCATTGTTTGGTATTTAATAGACAGATTGTTTCCTTCCAGAAACCATGCAACAAATTAGGTAGTTGATTGAATAGAAGAAGCATTAACCTAGAGGGAGGACTGCCTTTTTCTATCATACGAAAGCAAGAAACATTTTACAGACATGAAAAAGACTTCAGGCATCCCCCATCAGGAGTTTGCCTAAAGTCCATATACAGTATGCCTGGCACACTGTATAGATTCATTGATTCTTAGTCAAATTAATGGCTTTCCTAATATCCTTCAATGAAGTTGAATTACTGTACATTAAGACGCCGCCCTTATAGACTTTGGCTCCAACATAGGCTAAGAGCCCGATTGTCACAAGCATAAGAATGATGCCAATGGCAATCTCTAGCGGGGCAATATCGAGCATCCCGATACGAAGGAACATGATCATCGGCGTAAAGAATGGGATATAGGATGTGATTGTAATAAAGTTTGCCTCAGGATTAGACAGCCCGTTCATCGCAATGAGGAATCCAAATATAACGAGCATGGTCATCGGCAGAAGCATTTGCTGCAAGTCCTCAAGCTTACTGACCAAAGACCCTAAGCAGGCTGCCATCGTCGCATACAGCAAATAGCCTAGCAAGGTGAATACGACGGCATAAATGACCGTTTTGGTCTCTATATTGTTGAAATTGAATAATTCAAAGACATCCCCAACCCCTGAATTATTCATCAGAGCCAAATAACCAACGACGACAAAGATAATAAGCTGGGTTAAGGTCAATAGGGCAATCCCTGTTATCTTAGCAAACATTTGCTTGATTGGCGAAACACTGGAGATTAGAATTTCCATAACTCTTGACGATTTCTCAATGGCTACCTCATTGGCAATCATGCCGGCATAGACAAGGACACTAAAGTAAATGGCAAATATCATAATATAAACAAGCCCTCTTGCCTGACTTAATTCAGCCTCAGACTTTGCATCCTCATTCAATGCTTCCACTTCAAATGAAACCGGCGTATAAATGGCCGCTAATTGTTCATCCGTTATATTAGCCTTCTCGGTCATAATGACTGTTTGCACTTGCTGAAGGGCATTTTGAAGCTCTGTGCTTTCTGTAGAATCAGCAATAGATGCCGCTTTATAGATTCCTGCAGGCAATCCGGCTTGGTCTTCAAGAAGCAAGTAGCCGCTGATATCCCCCTCGTCCTCTGCCTTTTTTGCATTTGACTCAGAATCAAATTCCTCAAGGGCCAATTCACTGCCGCTTGCCTTTAATTGCTCCTGGAGGGCAGCAAAGTAATCCCCTGATAGCGCAACGACACCAATTTTCTCCTCCTCATCCCCGAATAACCCGATGATACGGTCAAGATTGGCAAAGGCCGCCATAAACAGCAAAATAACCGCCGTAGAGATAATGAAGGATTTGCTTTTTACTTTCTGTATGTACGTATGCATGGCAACAATCCAGAACTTACTCATATCGTGCACCTACCTTTTCGATGAAGATATCCTGCAAGGAAGGCTCTTCAAGCTCAAATTTACGAATGAATCCGTGTTTAACCGTATCCTCTAAAATCAGCCTTGCATCCTCTTCTTTAGAGATTTGCAAATGGACACCTTCAGTTACTTCCTTCATCTTTACGACACCTGGATACTCTTTCAAAAAGCTCAAGTCATAATCAGCATGTATGACAACATTCTTCTTGCCGAATGAGCGCTTAATCTCCTTCAGCTTCCCTTTCACGATGGCCTCGCCATGCTGCAGGATACAAAGATTCTCACACAGCTCCTCAACATGCTCCATCCGGTGGCTTGAGAAGACAATCGTTGTTCCTTCTTTCCGTAAATCATGAACAGCATTCTTCAGCAGCTCCACATTAACAGGATCAAGGCCGCTGAATGGTTCATCAAGAATCAACAACTCAGGTTTATGGATGACTGATGCAATAAACTGGATTTTCTGCTGATTACCTTTTGATAGGTCCCCGACCTTCTTATCCCAATATTCCGGTACATTGAAGCGTTCAAGCCATGCCTTCGCTTCTTTCTCGGCATCCGCTTTGTCCATGCCTCGCAATCTTGCCAGGTAAACGAGCTGCTCGCCAGTTTTTAATTTTGGGTAAAGTCCCCTCTCTTCAGGTAAGTAACCGACTTGCGCACTGTTCGTGTAGCCAATAGGTTTTCCATCCCAGGTGATTTCTCCTGCAGTCGGTTCAATGAGGCCGAGAATCATCCTGAAAGTCGTTGTCTTTCCCGCTCCATTTGCCCCAAGCATGCCAAAAATACTTCCCTTTTCTATCTCAAGAGATAGTTGTTTCACAGCCGTAAAACGGCCGAACTGCTTAGTAATTTCCTGAATCTTTAGTGTCAATGATCTGCCCCCTCCTATCATTCTTCCGGTCTTATATTTACATTAGACCTAATATATATTCTTTAAGTGTACTGGATTTTGCTATCAAAATGTTCAAAACTTTACATTTTTTATCTATTTATGGGAGAATATTATTGGAGAATCTGTTATTTACTAGGAGGGGACTTATGAGTATTTATAAACTGACTGTGTTTGAGCCAAACGGAGAGAAGGTTATGGATGAATCGATTGAAGCTGCTAATGATGATGCCGCAAAAGAAATCGGTTCAAAGCTTCTTGAAGAAAAAGGCTTTGAAGAAATGACTCATCGATTGACATCCCCAGTTGGAAAACTAATTTTATTCCACCGCTAATGAAAAGACCTATCTGCGAGTTCAATGCTTGCAGATAGGTCTTTTCAGTTATTATTTCCCCTTGAATACGGGCTTTCTTTTCTCAACAAAGGCCTTAATACCTTCTTGGTGATCCTCCGTCTGTCTCATGACAAACTGTGAGCCTTTTTCAAGCTCCAGGATTTTCAGTAATTGCGGACGTTTCGTCTCAGCCAGAATCTTCTTCGTACGAATCATTGCCTGCATCGGCTTTTGCTTCCACTCCGCTACCTTTTCGTTCACAGCCGCATCCAAACCGCCTTCTGCCACAATGTCAATAAGCCCCATCTCACACGCACGCGGTGTCTTCAAGACTTCGCCATCCCATATTAATTTCATCGTATTTAATTCACCTAAGCGGCGTTCGAGGAAGAAATGCCCTCCTCCATCCGGAATTAGTCCAATACCAATGAAATTCATTGCAAGCTTGCTGTCCTTATCAGCAATGATACAGTCTGTCGCAAGAGCGAGGCTTAGGCCGAGCCCTGCAGCCGCTCCATGGACTGCCGCTATTGTGAGCTTTGGCATTGTGTATAAGCACATGGCAAGCTCATTAATACTATCCATAATTGCATAGAAGTCCTTCTCTGTTCCTAAATTAAACATGGACTTAATGTCACCGCCTGAGCAAAAAGCTCCTCCATTTCCTTTTAGAATAATGATGGAGATTTCATCATCAAGGCTGAGCGTTTTAAGCTCCTTATTTAATTCTTGCACCATCTCTTTATTAAGAGCATTTAATACCTCCGGGCGATTCAATGATACGATGGCAACAGATCCGTCCTTTTGCACGTTTACACTCTTAACGACAGAGGCAGATTCCACTTTGCAACGACTCCTTCCAAATAATGAATGTACATTCATTATAAAGGTTTATGTAAGCGTTTTAATACTAAAATGTGTAATTTTCCTGAAATTTTCAAACAGCCGTCAGATTTGTTTAATTCACGCACTGGTATAAAACCATCATTTAAGAAGCTTCTATAAAAAACAGCCTCCCCTGTCCAATTGAACAAGTGAGGCTGGTTCATGAGTTACTAACTGAAAAGCGTTTCCTCTAGAATATCAATTTTCTTTCTCGTGTAATGCTCATAGCCGTCATTATAGGATTTCGGATCCTTAGGATTGGCAAAATGCGTAATTTTCCCGGTCGTTGGATGAACGAATTTACTTGCTGCGCCGCAGCCAAGCCCAAGGATGGTTTGCTGCTCCTCCATGATGAGGATATTGTAAAGGCTATCCATCCCTTTTTTTGCATAGCCGACATTTTCAAGATTGCCGAGGATGTTCTTTTGTCGATAGAGGTAGTATGGATGATAGCCATGCGATTCAGTCCAGCTTTGTGCCTCCTGCATCATTTTCTCCACCTCATCTCGTCCAGCCACTTTATAGCGGGTCCTATTCCTGGTCATCTCGGATGCTCTTTTGAAAGAAAGTGTGTGAACAGTCAATGATTCAGGCATTAACTTCTCCGTTTCATCAAGACTATGCTTAAATTCTGGGACTCCTTCTCCAGGCAGGCCGATAATGAGGTCCATATTAATATTGTCCATCCCGCATTCTTTTGCGAGCAAGTACTTATCAATCGTCTCCTCGACCGTATGATGGCGTCCGATAGCCTTTAAAGTTTCCTGTGTGTACGACTGTGGATTGATGCTGATTCGATCAATATTCCACTTCTTCATTACTTCAATCTTTTCCTCTGTGATTGTATCAGGACGGCCTGCTTCCACCGTAATTTCCCGGACATTCTCCACATCTGGGAAGGATTGATACAGTTCCTCATAGAGCATGTCCATCTCTTGTGCACTGATACTTGTTGGTGTCCCGCCGCCGAAATAAATGGTCGTTATTTTCACGTTCTTCTCCTTCAGCCATTGCCCCATCTCTCTCATTTCATGATGAAGCCCGCCAAGGAAGGATTCAACATTTCCCTGTCTTCCATTGATTGCATAAGCCGGGAATGTACAATAAGCACATTTTGTCGGGCAGTATGGGATTCCGATATAGATGCTGATTTCTTTCTTTAAATCATATAAATCTGGAATAGCTTCAAGCTGATGATTCACTATTTGCTCCAGTAAATCAAGCTTTTCCTCTGAGATAGAGTATTGTTCCTTCAGTCGTTTTTTCGCTTCAGCAGGCTCCACACCTTGCTTTCGATATTGATGCCACAGCTTCGTTGGTCTTACTCCGGTCAGCAAGCCCCATTTCTGCACAATACCCGTATATTCCTCGAGCACCTTCAAGAAAACATATAAATAAGCATTCTTTATTTGTTTAAAAAGCGCCTTTTCGTCCAGCTGCTCGTTCAGTTCTGTTTCATAGGATGCTTCGTAGAGTTTGCCGTCAGTCTTTGCTTCCAGTACAGCGGCAAGTGTCATCTTGGCAGATGAGCTTGACTGCTTTTCGATGGCAATAATCAAGTCTGCCCCTTCCGCCTTGTCCGTTGATAAGACAGATTCCTCAAAGAATAAATCTGCTATAAGAGATAAAGGCCGGACTAACCGTTCATCTTCAATACCTTTAACATATATATGCATGCTAATCCCCTTTTTCATGATTCAATCCTTCTCAGTTTACTAAGCCTGCCTTTGTTGGTCAATTGTCAAAGGAGAGTTTATGCTTGTTAGATTTCCCATTTCTAGACGATAACATAACGACTCCTATCAAACAACACGAGCCAGACGGATATATCCGTCTGGCTTTATGGGCAATCATCGCATTATTTATCGACTTTTATATTCATTTTTCTCAAAAATCCAATTGGATGCTGCCTTCTAAATACTTCCTTAATTAAATAGGCTACACCTAATTCATCGTTACTTCGGGTTAGCCATTTGGCTCCCCGCTTCACTGTATCAGAAGCATTGGCAACCGCTACCCCTAGACCAGCATGGCGGACAAGCTCTGCCTCATCGGCATCACATCCGATGATCACCATTTCATCTAAGGCAATGCTTCTGCTCTTCGATAAATATCTGACAGCTGTATTTTTGGCGACAGATTTCGGGATGAGTGTTAATTTCCCGGGAAAACTCTCCTGTATTTCAACATTATCAAACATTGCCATCAGGCCCGCTCGAGTATCCTTGCGCTCCTTTTCATCGTGAATATACGCATCAATCTGTAACGGGGAGAGCGGTGTCTTTAATAAGTAATCATAGAGGGAATCCACAAACTGCTGGGCGTATATCCCCGCATCTCCAGGAGTCCATTTAATTCTGGCAAAGAGTGAGCTTGGAAGGTCCTCCCTATTGCCAATCGTGACATCCTCATGAATGAGCCGGATATGACTGGATATATTTTCTAAGAATCGAATGATATCAACAGTCGTTTCCTCCGGAATCCGCTTCACAAAAATGGGCCTCTGTAAATCTTCCAGGATAAAGCCGCCTTGATGAGCAATGATATGGGGATTACATTTAAGTGCCTTTCCTGTTCTAAAGGCATAATCATAATTATTCGATGTAATAAGAGCCACCTCTACACCTTTATTGGCGACATATTCAAGGGACTCCTTCGTTACCGGATTTAGTTTCCCTTTCGAGGATAAGAGCGCACCATCCATGTTTATCATTAACAGTTTGTATACCATGATGTTCTTGCCACCTTTCATGATGCCCATATAATTCTCTATGCTTAAAAAAGGAAATATAGAACACCAAGAAAACATCTGAAATAAAAAAACCGATTCGACCCAATGGTCAAATCGGTTTAGTTCTCAGCCTTGAGTACCGTAAAGTTCTTCAAGCGGTTTTGTAATGATGCGGTTTACATCTCCAAGAACGACACTCATGCGCTGCTCTGCATCCATTAACTTAGAAATCAAATCATGCTGTTGTACAAGGGCAACAGTTTTCTGTGCCTGCAGCACTTCTTCATCCGTAATTTCTTGTCCTGTCATTTGTTTCTCTTGAAGCTTAACCTGAATATCACGGAAATTATGGAACATCGTTCTGGCATTCTCATCTGCCATAACCGCTTCGTATTGTTTCTTCAACTCGGCATATTCCGCACTTTCGCGAATGCCTTTCTCTACTGTGTAAGCAAGATCATATACATTTACTGACATGGGAAACCTCCTGTTTGCTAAACGCTTTTTCAGTCTTCATAACTATACCATTATCTGAGTGCCAATACACCCTATGGCAATCAAAATTCTGTTCATTAATTCATAAATATTATAAAGACACCCTGGAATGCTCCAATGAGTCCGCCAAGCAATGCGCCAAGATACGTAATCATCTTCAACTCGCTTCTTGTGATGGATAAGACCATCTCCTCTAAGCGCGTCACCGGGAATGAGGCCACTTGCTCACGGACAATCTCTTCCAGCTTGAATTTCTCCATGATAACTGGAACTTGATTGATGATTCGTTCTGATACTGTTTCAATTAATTCTGGGAGGATGCGTCCCTTTATAGTCTCACTCCACTCTCCTGTCACCTTAGATAAAGGCATGGCAGATAAATCAAGCTGGCGATATGCATAGAAGATGCCCTGATGGATGAGCTTCTTCTGCTCCTCAAGGGAATAATATTGTTCAGCCTCTGATACCTTCATCGTCTTTACCTTATCCCATTCATTCCTAAGGATTTGTGTGAGTGTTTCCTTTGTCCCAGGATTGGCAAGGAATTTGATAATTTCAGGCTGCAGCTTTTCTCCTAAATTAACATTGCCTAAAAGCATTTGCATAAATCCGCCGAACTTTCCTCGTTCTCCCATAAAGTCATCTGCCATTTTCTGAAGCCTTGCTTTCCCTTCAATGCTTGAAAAGAAGGCAATACCTTTGTCGAGAATATACTGGGAAACATCAGGCAGCTTTTCCTCCACTTTTTCTCCAAACGTATCTGGCAAAAAAGAGATGATTGGCTTCTCTTGATTGGATTGGTACCATCCCTCCACCCAATTGGAGGATCGATCTGCCACTCGATGAACAAGCATATCAGGCAGATCATCGATGCCTAATTTGCGGAAGGCTTCCTCTATTTTCATTTCCGAAAAGACCGTTCTATCGAGCATATTTTCAGCAATACGTTTTGCCTCTACTTTTACAGAAGACGTTAGTAATTTCCGTTTGACACTTTCAGGGGTAATCAAGTGCTGGACAACCATTTTCCCCATTTGTACGGCCAGCTCATCACGTCTCTTAGGAATCAAGCCTGGTGTAAAAGGCAGGCGTCTTCCAAAAAGATAGATGGGTTCATATGGATGAAACAGCATCTTAATCGCTAGAGCATTTGTTATTCCGCCGATTACTGCCCCAACAATCACCACTGTCGTGATGGTCACAAAGTAATTCATGTTTTTTGCTCCTTCTTCTATTAAAGCTAATAAAGAATAGTTTAGACTCTAATAGCTGTTAATTGCAATATATTCGGGGGTCTTTTTCAACTATTTGTGACCCGTGATAAGCGCCTAATCGCAATAAATTGTTTTATAATAAAACTATGCTGTCACCGATTCCGTCTGGCAATAAAGAAACGGATGACATTCGATATCCCTAGACATGCCTTTTTAAGAAAATAAAGACATCATCTTATATCGGTAATTACTTGATTATTTATGTTTTTCCAACCTATCAAACTTATAAGGAGCGTTCTTCCATGATCAACCATTTCACTTTCCAATCACTCTATCAGACAGAGAAAATACCAGGATGGTCTTTTTCGTTTTATTACGAAAGAAAACGATATACAGGCATCTACCATAAAGATGGCTCCATAGACTGGACAAATGGGCAGCCAGCTGAAAGCTCCCGCAAAGAGCTTGAATCAAGACTTCATGAATTGATGCTTTACCATGTATATGACAACCAATAGCATGTATTACCCCGATATGGAGGCCAATCGATATGTACACTGACCTACGAAAACTATTCCCAGACTTAATACAGGCATCCTACCCTTTAAAGGATTCATCCTGCCATTGGTACGTGGATAAACAGCATGGGTATATTGGTATCCCAAAGGAATCCATGAACGTCGATCAAAAAAGAATTCTTGATGTGTTCTTAGAACCGTTTACCTTGAATGCCGACCAGCTAAACATGACAGCCGCACAAAAAATCTGGCATGACCTATTATACATGGGTAACCAAGGTCGAATTGAGGAAGCAGGTACAGGTTCTTATCGATTTATCCACTTCTATTTAGCCAGCAATGATACGAGCCGAGTTGATTTCAGCTCTGCTATCTATGCCCTATTCCCTGATGCCGTATTGTGCTGGAAAGACCGTTACAGCGGCGTTGTCATCGAACAATCTACAGCTAGTACAATGACGAACCAGGATTTTGGTGCCATTATTGACACACTTGAAAGCGATTTATATGCTCATCTGCGCCTATTCATCGGCAATTATTATCCGGTTAATGGCAGAATGCTTGCGAGTTTCCAAGCGGAGGAAGCCTGCTTCAATGTCCTGTCTCTCACACATCCTAAAATGCGGGTAACCAGCTTTTCCCAAGCTTTTATCGATCTGATTCTAACCGGTCAGAACCAAAGGCTTTGCCAGACACTTGCCCGGAATATGCTCGGGACACTTGATACCGATACAGATTTGCTAGAAACCATCAAGGTTTATATTGAATCAAATGCAAACGCTACAGTTGCTGCAAAAAAGCTTTTCCTGCACCGCAACAGCTTAAATTACCGGCTCGATAAATTTCATGAAATCACGAGTCTTGATGTCAGACAATTCGAAGATAGCTTAAGTGCCTATTTAGCCATACGTCTCCTTGAAGGCTTGAATAAGGAGTAAGCAAACAGCCCATGAACTTCTTCGTTTCTTTGTGCACAATGACCATATATTTTTGCCCAGCAGACTAGTAATATATGTATTGAAAAGGGTTACATCATTATACATACGGTCAAGGAGGCTATTAGTATGGCAGAATTAAGACTCGAGCATATTTACAAGATTTATGATAATAAAGTAACAGCGGTAACAGATTTTGATTTACATATCAAGGATAAGGAGTTTATCGTATTCGTCGGTCCATCCGGCTGCGGTAAATCCACCACCCTTCGTATGATTGCCGGACTTGAGGAAATTTCTAAGGGCGATTTCTATATCGACGACAAACGCGTGAACGATGTACCGCCTAAAGACCGTGATATCGCCATGGTATTCCAAAACTACGCTCTCTATCCACATATGTCCGTATATGACAATATGGCGTTCGGATTAAAGCTTCGTAAATTCGATAAAGCTGAAATTGACCGTCGTGTAAAGGATGCTGCCCGCATTCTCGGACTTGAAGAATATTTAAACAGAAAACCAAAAGCACTATCAGGCGGTCAGCGCCAGCGTGTTGCCCTTGGCCGTGCAATTGTTCGTGACGCAAAGGTCTTCCTAATGGACGAGCCTTTATCCAATCTTGATGCGAAACTCCGTGTTCAAATGCGTGCTGAAATCTCTAAATTGCACCAACGTTTGGATACAACAACCATCTATGTAACGCATGACCAAACAGAGGCAATGACAATGGCCACTCGTCTTGTCGTCATGAAAGATGGCTTCATCCAACAAGTCGGCGCACCAAAAGAAGTATACGAAAACCCGGAGAACGTCTTCGTCGGCGGATTTATCGGATCCCCAGCGATGAACTTCCTTACTGGAACCATTAAAGAAGACGGCTTCTTCGTAACTGGCAGTTCTCGAATTGCCATTCCGGAAGGAAAACTAAGCTATCTTCGTGCACAAGGCTATATCAATAAAGATATTATTCTCGGCATCCGTCCTGAAGATATTCATGATGAGCCTGTTTTCATTGACGCTTCTCCAGCAACCAGCATTAAATGCCAAATTGAAGTTGCAGAATTAATGGGAGCTGAAACAATGCTTTATACTTCTATTGAAGGCCAATCAATCGTAGCACGGATTGATTCCCGCTCTGATATTAAACCAATGGATACATTACAGCTTGGTTTGGATATGAATAAAGCTCATTTCTTTGATAAAGAAACAGAAGTAAGAATTCGCCCATAATGGATATGAAGGCTGACCAAGATCTTTTTGGCCAGCTTTTTTATTCTGCTATGGACTTATTATTGGATTTGAAACCCTCCCCCCTATCCGTGCACCACAAGCATGAATAGGGGGTTTCTTTGATGATTCTAAATTTCCTCAATAGCCGCTCTCATATCCCATCCACATTCCTTGCAGGAGAAAAGGTGATAGCATAAGTCATTTTCAGTCGACTGTGCGTCTCCGTCATTCATCTTTTGAGTGGCAATATCCAGATAGGCACTGTAATCATCATCATAATCCATGACTCTTCCCATATCGGAAAGCAAGGCGCCGCAGGACCCGCAAGCTTCCATCATCGTACATAATCCGTTACATAAAGGGCATTCCATTGTTACCCGCTCCTTTATTTGAAAGTTGATGATTCCCTTATAGAATGCCCATTATAAATCTAATCCTCTCCTCTATTCTCCGTAATTCCATATATCCCATTATTTCTCTCTTTCGGTTTTGCATGAAATCACTTCGATGAATCTATACTAGTTAGTACAATCAAGCATTCAACATTGGGTCAAGCCATATAAGGGGCAAACAGGGGTGACACACGTTATCCTCTGTTATCAAGCCGGTTCAATTCCGGCTGACCCAACCAAACCATATTATTTTTAAGGAGGATATTTATCATGGCACAAAATAGTTCAGGCAATTCCTCTAATCAATTGCTTACTCCAGGAGCAGCTCAAGCAATTGACCAAATGAAATATGAAATCTCCAGCGAATTTGGAGTGAACCTGGGAGCAGATACAACTTCCCGCGCGAATGGTTCTGTAGGCGGAGAAATCACAAAACGCCTTGTCCGCATGGGTGAACAGCAAATCAGCGGTCAAAAATAATTAACAACTGAATATTTATGGCTAAAAACCCCCTTCCGAATGATTCGGAAGGGGGTTCTGAATGTTTCTTAAAGAGGTTATGTATGCCTCTTAACCTTTTTGTTTGACCATATCGCTTGGATTAACCCATTGGTCGAACTCTTCTTCTGTTAAATACTCAAGTTTTAAAGCTGCTTCCTTCAATGTGCTATTATCCTTAAAGGCAAGCTTGGCAATAGCAGCTGCCTTTTCATAACCGATATGCGGATTCAAGGCTGTCACAAGCATAAGTGAAGATTCAACGTTCTTTGCAATGCTTTCTACATTCGCTTCAAGACCAACCAAACAGTTCACACGGAAGGATTCCAGTGAATCAGCCATTAATCTGGAGGATTGAAGGAAGTTATAGGCAATCACAGGTTTGAATACATTCAGTTCAAAATTCCCTTGGCTCGCTGCAAATCCAATTGCCGCATCGTTGCCGAATACTTGTACAGCAACCATTGTCAATGCCTCACTTTGGGTTGGATTGACCTTACCAGGCATGATAGAGCTCCCTGGTTCATTTGCCGGGATCGTGATTTCCCCGATGCCGCTTCGCGGACCGCTCGCCAGCCAGCGAATATCATTCGCAATTTTCATGGCATCCATTGCAAGTGCCTTGATAGCACCATGGGCATATACGATTTCATCGTGGCTTGTCAGCGCATGGAATTTATTTGGTGAAGAGGTGAACCCATAGCCTGTTTGCTCAGCAAGATAAGCAGCTGTTCTTTCTCCAAAATCTACATGAGCATTGATACCTGTTCCTACTGCCGTACCGCCGATTGCTAAGGAAAGAAGCTTAATGGCACTTTCCTCAATCATTTGCTCAGAACGTTCAATCATATATCTCCAGCCGCTTATTTCCTGGCCAAGTGTTAATGGTGTCGCATCTTGAAGATGCGTTCTGCCAATCTTCACAATGTCTTTGAATTCCTCTTCCTTTTCTAGAAGGACTTTCTTGAATTCAGCTACCTCAGGAAGCACTCTCTCTTGAATGATGGAATAGGCAGCAACATGCAAGGCCGTTGGATAGGTGTCATTGGAGCTTTGTGACATATTGACGTCATCATTCGGATGCAAGACTTCCTCAATATCCTGAGAGCGGAGCCATTCATTGCCTTTGAAGGCGACCACTTCATTTACATTCATATTACTTTGCGTACCGCTTCCAGTCTGCCAAACCTTTAATGGGAAATGCTCGTCTAATTGACCAGCAATAATGTCATCACATACTTTGGAGATGGCATTCTTCTTGTTCTCCGAAAGATTGCCGAGCTCATAATTTGTGTGAGCAGCTGCCTTCTTTAATTGTGCGAAGGAACGAACAATCTCAAGGGGCATGATTTCCTCACCAATTTTGAAATTATTGCGGCTTCTTTCTGTTTGTGCACCCCAGAAACTACTTGCCGGGACTTTCACTTCCCCCATGGTGTCTTTCTCAATCCGATATTCCACGTTAAAATCCTCCTATCACCCTTAAAAATCTTTCTAGTAAAAACATACTCTCTCTGGAAGCAAATGGTCAAATGATAGCGCTTAAAATTCAAAAAATACAAATAATATTATAGAAGAGCCTTAGCTAATTTGGCAATATTCAAATGAAAAAGAGTATTTTTACAACTTTATAGTTTTATTACAAAACTATTTCATTCCACACGAACCAGTTTTTACCTCGTTTTTATCGGGTACATATGATTAAACACAAAAATAAAAGAAAAAGGAAAGGTGAAAGAAATGAAACAGATAGAAAGCGTTTCTTCTATACTTCCAATTAATGATCCCATTACATTAAAACAATTGATGTGCATCGCAGATTATGCAAAATCCTACAGCGGCTCCATCAAAATTGTCCGCGGACGACAAGTTATTAATATGACTAATATCCCTGCATTAACTGCATTCTTCCTGACTTTACGAAAAGGCTCTAAGGTAAGCATTCATGTTGATGGACCAGACGTTCAATCAGCCATTAACCGAATTAAAGAAGTATGTATATCAGGGAAAACGAATTATATAGAGTTTTCAAAGGCATCCTTTATTTAATCAATCTAATTAGCACAAGAAAACGGTTGGGTCATTCCATCCATCCGTTTTCTTGTGCTAATTTGCTGTTATGCTTCATTCCCCAGTAACGGTTCCTTGATGGAAATATAGCTGCCACCTCGCCTCTATCCGCTTCCAAATGGAGCTTCTTAACGTATGACGGTTTGTTGTCTTATTCCTAAGGAGGTAAGTCGTTAAGACAACATCAGGAGCCAGCTGCCGGTATTCAAATTGCTCAAGGGACAGATCATCCTGAGAAAGCTCCCTGCTCAAGCAATCTTCTTTATCGAACATTTTCCCCGAACTGCCAATTTCTCTATATTCCTCGGCCAGAATCCAGTCCATTTCTTCTTTAGAGCGGCGAATTTCTGGTTTTAGATGACTTTCTTCTAACTCCTTTATATGCAGAATACGCAGTGAATCCATTTCAGTTCCCTCCTATAAAAACTTCTATCAACATATATTCGCCAATATAGAATGAGCTACCTCTTTTTCTTCTTCACAAAAATAATGGATAGGCGAAACCAGCCTGAAGATAGAGAAAAGAGGCATTTTAAAATGCCTCTTATTTTTCTTTCCCTATCAATGGCCTCTCCATCTCTCAATCCATTCCGTAAAGCTGTCATTGATTTTTTTCTTTTGCTCTTCCCACAGCTCCCTTAAGGACTTCTTCTCAACCTCTTCTTCGAGCTCATAAACAGATGGAACGTCAAATTTTTCATTCTCGACATTTGGCAATGCAGCGCTCATGATTTTTTGGAAGATGACAGTCGAACCCTTTGTGCTGTCACGAACTAAATATTGTTCTGAGGTTGTTTTGTCATAGCCTGACCAAACAGCTCCCACCAGATTAGGGGAGTAGCCAACAAACCATTGGTCCTTAATCGCATTTTCAGCAGCCGCTCCTACTACTTGGGTGGAGCCTGTTTTACCTGCTATATCCCAACCATCGACCTTGGCGTACCGGCCGGTCCCTTCTTCATGATCGACTACTCCCTTGAGCATAGTCGTCATATTCTTAGCGACTTTTTCAGTCGTCACCTTTGTTTCCTTCTCTTCAAACGAAGCAACCGTTTCTCCGCTTTTATTAACAATCTTCTTAATCAGGTGAGCCTCATGCATAATACCGC
Source organism: Pradoshia sp. (assembly GCF_051873915.1). Taxonomy (NCBI): domain Bacteria; kingdom Bacillati; phylum Bacillota; class Bacilli; order Caryophanales; family Bacillaceae; genus Pradoshia; species Pradoshia sp. The sequence goes on along the minus strand of NZ_JBJEFJ010000133.1, from coordinate 3,263 downwards.
CATTAGCTAGAGCCGAGTAGGCTTGAGCCATATCAAGCGGTGATACGGCAACTCCGCCTCCTCCAAGCGCAAGTCCAAGCTCGCGGTTTCCATCCCCTAGATTGATGCCAAATCGTTCAACAGCATCCATCCCGTTTTGAATTCCTATTTCGTTCAGAAGCCATACAGCCGGTACATTCTTCGACTTATAGACAGCCTCAAACATAGGAACCTTCCCCTCATATTGATTATTACTGTTTTTCGGGGAATAACCGCCGGCGAATTCGGTCTTCTCATCAGGGAGTATATCCTTTATTCCATAGCCCTCCTCTAGGGCAGGCGTATATACAGCAAGCGGCTTCATGGTTGACCCTGGCTGTGCTTTCAACTGAGTCGCCCGATTATAGCCGAGAAAGATATGATCAGAGCGGCCGCCAACCAAGGCTCTAACCCCTCCATCATTCGGATCCACAAGAACGGCTGCACTTTCTGGCTCTTCATCTGGATTGGAGCCCTTTGTGAAAAGGTTCTCCTCTTCATAAACCTTTTCTACCGTCTCCTGCATATTCGGGTCTAGCTCAGTGTATATCTTATATCCGCCCGTCAGGATGTCGTCCTGCTCAAGTCCATATTTATGGACGGCTTCATAAATAACCTGGTCCACATAATATGGATATTTCCCTTTGAGCGGATCGCTCAGCTCTTTCAACTGAATATCATCATTAAGTGCTTCTTCATAGCCTGTCTTATCAATCTTTCCAAACGTCTTCATTTGCACAAGGACAACCTGCTGTCTCTTCTTGGCTGAATCAAAATTCTTATATGGGTCAAGGGCAGATGGTGAATGAATCAATCCAGCCAGCATAGCTGCTTCTGCGACCGTCATATCCTCGACATTTTTGCCGAAATAGACTCGGCTGGCATTTTGAATTCCCCATGCACCGTGTCCAAAATAGATTTGGTTCAAATACATTTCAAGAATCTCGTCTTTCGTGTATTGATGCTCTATTTGACTGGCAATAACGACTTCCTTGATTTTTCTTTCATATGTCTTCTCCGGTGTGAGAATGGTGTTTTTGGCTAGCTGCTGCGTAATGGTGCTTCCGCCTTGAACAACGCCTCCGGCGGTGAGATTTTCGAATGCAGCTCTGATAATGCCTTTCACATCAATTCCACTATGCTCATAGAAACGATGATCCTCTATCGAAAGAACTGCATTAATGACATGTTCCGGTATTTCCTCTATCGCAACACCCTCCATTTTATTGGCGGTGATCTTACTCGCCTCTTCGTTTGCTTCATCATAAATAATCGTTGGTTTCATCAGTTCTGTATCCAGTTTGGACAAATCGACTTCCTCATGCAGGATATACGTCAGATACAGTAAACCAATTAATGTGAATGAGGATATACCCAGCAGGAGAATATGAAATAACTTGGAATGGTCGATGATATTTCCAAGCTTATGCAGTATTTTTTTTATTTGAGACATACTTCCTCCTTGCAGTTAGGGTGTAAATTTTCTATCTTTCTACCCCAATTCTACAATTTATACACAAAAATAAAAACAACTGGTATCCAGTTGTTTCAGTGAGCTTCTATTATTATGTCCGTTATTCTCTATTTATTCCGCCTGCTCATTCGGGCATTGTTCAGTCGAATCCACATCCTGATGAAGGGATTCCATGTACATGTAAACAATCTGCTTAAGCTTATCATCCGCTCCGAGTATGTCTAGATGGGTTAAACATTTCCGAATAATCGGGTGCACTTCCGATGGCATCCTATTATTAGTTGACATCCCCATCACCTCTTTCTTTCCATTATAAACCATACCGTTCTGCTATTCCATTGGCCTTTTGTCATATTAATTCAAAAAACACGTATTTTTTATTTTTACACGAATATGGAAGGGCTATTTCGTCAAAAAATGTCTCTTAAAAAATGTTTTTGAAATGAACATTTAGGATAAAGGATAAAGGACTAAGTATAGGAATCAATAGAAGGGAATGATCGCCATGTTTAATCATGTTCTCGTTGCATTTGATGGCTCCGATTCAAGCAGGAAAGCCTTATCTATGGGTATGAGCTTATGCAAGGACAAGGAAAAATCATTATTATCTATCATCTATGTCTATAATAAAACCGAAGATTCGCAGAACTATCCAGTAGGCGCTGTCGGCGCTGCCCCCCTCTCTGGTGCAGCCCCTTTATATGTAGACCATACACAAGGTCAGCCAATAGACATGCCTGACCAAGATATCAACAGCCCTTATGAAGCAGATTCGCGCCTAGAGGAGATTGAAGGTTATGTCAGAGGTATCGTCAATGATTCCATAATCAATTCTCATTTCGTCGTTTTGGAAGGTTCGACAGATGATGCCATCTTGCAATATGCTGAGAAAGAAAGTGCAAACCTTATCATTGTCGGAAATAGCAGCAGTTCTAAGTTAAGGAGCTTCTTCCTTGGCAGCGTGTCGGAAAAAATCATCAAAAATGCCAACTGCCCTGTCTTGGTGGCGAAATAATCGCAGAAACCTGCCAGCCTACATGCCTGGCAGGTTTCTTTTCATAAGCATGGTCCCTTAAACGACAAAAAATCCTCAGCTAAAGATAACTGGGATTCCATTTGTCGGTAAAGAAAACCACTTAGGTGTTGATGCTTATCCTACTCGATTGACCAGCTCCTTAAACTTCTGCTGGGATACATCCTCATCCAATGAACTGAAAATACGATAACGGTCATCATCCAAAATTCGATAATGCTGACTGATCATGTTTTGCTGGAGTGTATATCCCTTTTCAGAGATGATATCATTCCACCACATTTTCCCGCCAAGCATCTTTTCTTTTCGGTAATCTATCTGTTCTCTCGACACAGTTTCTATGACTTCAAGCGGATCCCCGCCAAATAGCGTCTGTACAGTCAAGGTTTCACGGAAAAGCGATACAACAGCAACGACGGTTGTCCAGCTTGCTTCGTTCCTTTCCTTCTCTATCTGCACAAGGGTCTTTTTTGAAATTCCAATAATCTCTGCCATCTTATCTTGTGTATAATCAACCTCAACACGGATTAATCTCATGCGTTCTGATATTAAACGAATTATCTCATCCTTCGTCATGCCATCCCTCTTCTCTTTTAATGTTATGGTACCAAACTATGTTTATGGAATATTTTACAATAACTGAACCACTAAGACTATTATAATAGAAATAAATGGAAATTTGATATTAATTTGTATATATTTACTAATTTTTTTATTCCCTTGAATCCGAAAAAAAAA
>NZ_JBJEFJ010000132.1:0-1671 GCF_051873915.1 Pradoshia sp. | reverse complement strand
CCTTGAATGAAAAATTAAATATGAATATAAAATATAGCTGAAATAAAAAATTAAAAAACAGGGCAAATAATAGTGGAAAAACAGAGAAAATATGGTATAATAGGCATAGATTCGGTGACAATTTGATAATTTATCGCACAGCAAAGCAGACCTACCGCGTTTTTCATTGCAGAAGTAAACGCAATACGCCGTGATGTCATAATTTAATGATTAGCGAGTCTGTTTACTGTCTGCGTTGAATTAAAGAATTGTTATCGGGTTAACAGAGATGGATTAAGGTGGACATCATCCGCAGGGATGGTGTCCATTCCCATTAGCTCCATTAACCACTTCATATCATTGTCATCTTTGGATACAAGCTCATAAGGGCACCTGTTGTCAAGACCGGGTCTTTTGACGCTGTTAATATGATTCATCAGCAATTTGATGTCGTTGTGGTTGTATCCGTCTAAGCTTTTTCCTTTTGGAATTACATACCTGATAAACTCGTGATTTTTCTCAATTTCAGCCTTTTGCCACGAAGCCATCGGATCACAGTAGAACACTCTGCATCGTCGTTCGCCTGTATATGGTGCGAATTCAAGCTCTTCAGCTCTCTTAAACTCGGAGCCGTTGTCTGTGAGTATCACTTGAAAAAGATTTTTAAATGTATCCATATCAAGAATATTCAGCAGAAAATCAAACACATCAACTACAGTCTGCCCTTTTCCGTCGGGTATCAGAAACATCAGCATAATGTTAGTTTTCAGAAATAACATCGTCAGAATACGCTGACCTTTGGTTCTGGTTCCTAATACCGTATCCATTTGAACTATAGAGCAGTTCGGATGGTTCTCAATATACTTTTGAAAATCCCCGTAGGTTCTGCCTGTGCGAAAGTCCTGATTTCTGTAAGCAACACGCTTCTGTGTGCGTTTTCTTGGCTTGTAGCTGACTTTTCTGCGAAGGTCAATGTTGCGAACAGTAAGCATACCGGCATCAATATAATTGTACAGACTCCTCAGAGAAACAGGAAGCTCTGCCTGGTGTTCGGCATAGATATGAGTCAATGGCTGACCTTTCTTAATTTGCTTTGTAACGAGATTATCAATGCTTTTTAGCTGTTCCTCTGTCAGACGAACTCCTCGCCTTGTATCCGAACGCCTTCTGCTTGAAGCTGCATCAGCAAGTCTTGCTGAATAGATGTATCTGTTCTTGTTGCACCTGTCTTTTTGAGGACACCTGTTGCATACATAAGGAGGTTTCTCAATTTGGCTACACCTGAGCGGCGTATATCTGGGACATCCTTCCCGACAATCATAATTTCTGCATTTAACGCATGGAGTTTCACAGTATTTATCTGTGCAAACGTGTTTTTGAGTACAGCGACGTGCGTATTTACAGTCGTTGTTAAGATAGAATGAACCGTGGATGTAACTTCTGTTAGTTTTAATTTCACGAGAAATCGTCGTTGGATTTCGTCCGATATCCTCGGCGATTTTTTTGAGTGTTTTTCCTGTGCATAGTCCTGCTTCAATCGCAACTCTGTCTGATAGTGTTAATTGTTTCATGATTACCTCTTTTCAGCAGACAGTAATCATACCAATATCACACTACCTTATTGCAGAGTTAATTGCAACCATTTTCAGCCTTTTTTTCGATTTTTCTTCACATTTACTTTTTCATTTAAGG
>NZ_JBJEFJ010000131.1:31643-40076 GCF_051873915.1 Pradoshia sp. | reverse complement strand
GTTAGTTGAACCAATCGGGCTTTTACGGATAATTGCTGCCTCTTAAGCTTCTCGATTTCCTCATGCTTTTTTTCCGTTAAAGCGGGACAAAAAAACACCCTCTCATCATGAAGGTGTTTAACTGATTTTATTCACATATACCGCCATCAAGCGGGGTTGGTACAGCCTCTTTCTTGCCAGGCACTTCATGGTGGTGACGGCATCTAGGCTCATAGGACTCGGATGCGCCAACCAAAATGATTGGATCGTCATATCCTGCCGGTCTCTCGTCGATAAGACGCTGCGTACGGCTGGCTGGTGATCCGCATACAGAGCAGACAGCCTGAAGCTTGGTCACTTGTTCCGCAAGACACATCAGCTGCGGCATCGGTCCAAACGGCTCACCGCGGAAGTCTTGGTCAAGACCAGCTAAGATGACACGATAGCCGCTGTCAGCCAAGTGCTGAGCAACCTCGACAATCTCGTCATCGAAGAATTGGACTTCATCAATGGCAATTAAATCTGTTTCCATATCAATATGTTCAAAGATTTTTGATGAATGCGTAATGGATTTCGCTATAACAGATGATCCATTGTGGGAAACGACCGCCTCCTCACTGTAACGATTATCAATAGCGGGTTTAAATACAGCGATGGATTGCTTAGCGAATACCGCTCTCCTCACCCTTCTGATCAGTTCTTCAGATTTGCCGGAAAACATGCTGCCGCAAATTAGTTCCATCCAGCCCGTTTGTTTCATTTCGTACATGCGATGGTGTCTCCCTTCCTTCACTCATACTCGATCAATTCATCATAAGAATAATGTTTACCACTGTATCCTATTATATCATGACTAAAAATCCTTAAAAATGTATAATTACGATTCTTGCTTAAATTCCAAAATGGACCATATTCATATGGAAATGGGCCCAATAAAAAACAGGCAAGCGGCTAGCCCGCTGCCTGTTCCTAGTAAAATCATTATTATTGTTGTTGTTGAGATTTGAATCCGTACTTCTTGTTGAAACGTTCAACACGTCCATCAGCAGAAGCGAATTTTTGACGTCCAGTGTAGAATGGGTGGCACTCAGAGCAAACCTCTACGCGCACTTCTTCTTTAACGGAGCCAGTTTCAAATTCATTACCACAAGCACATTTAACCATGGCTTTTTTGTAATTAGGGTGAATTCCTGCTTTCATCTTTTCCACTCCTTCCGCCCTGAGTCTTTCGAAACAGAGTTATAAGGTGCCTTTTCACACAAGTGAAGTGCACTTAAAACAGTATAACAGACATACTTTTATAAATCAACAAATCGCCTCTGTTTTATTTAGAGGATTCTTTTGTTGTTCGTTGATTTCTTCATTTCCTCATCGAGGTAGTCAAAGAACTCTTGATTTGTCTTAGTTTGCTTCAATTTACGCAATAAACGCTCGGCAAAGTCTGGCATATCGGACATCGTTTTGCGGATTGCCCATAGCTTCTCGAGATGATCCTTTGGAATGATGAGCTCTTCTTTCCGTGTGCCGGAGCGGCGGATATCGATTGCTGGGAAGATTCTTCTCTCCGCAAGCGAACGATCAAGATGAAGCTCCATATTCCCTGTTCCTTTGAATTCCTCATAGATAACATCATCCATACGTGAGCCAGTATCCACGAGTGCTGTTGCCAGAATCGTCAAGCTTCCGCCCTCCTCAATATTACGGGCCGCGCCGAAGAAACGCTTCGGACGGTGGAAGGCTGCCGGGTCAATCCCTCCGGAAAGGGTTCTTCCGCTTGGCGGGATGACCAGGTTATAGGCTCTCGCTAGTCTCGTGATACTGTCCATTAGGATAATCACGTCACGTTTATGCTCAACAAGACGCATCGCTCTCTCTAATACGAGTTCAGCCACCTTAATATGATTCTCTGGCACTTCATCAAAGGTAGAGCTGACGACATCCCCTTGTACGGAACGCTCGATATCTGTTACCTCTTCTGGACGCTCATCAATCAGGAGGACAATTAATTCCGCCTCCGGATGATTCGTTGTGATTGCATTAGCAATCTCTTTCAGGAGCATTGTTTTACCAGCCTTTGGCGGTGCAACAATCAAGCCCCTTTGACCGAATCCAACTGGAGAGATAATATCCATGACACGTGTTGACATATTGCGAGGCGTTGTCTCAAGAACGACCTGACGATCTGGGTAGAGCGGTGTAAGAGCCGGGAAATGGACGCGCTCCTTCGCTGATTCAGGATTATCACCATTGACTGCCTCCACATGAAGCAGGCCGTAATAGCGTTCATTTTCCTTAGGCGGACGCACCTTACCAGATACCTTGTCCCCATTTCGAAGATCGAAACGGCGAATTTGGGAAGCAGATATATAAATATCCTCGCTGCTCGGAGAATAATTGATTGGGCGCAGGAAGCCAAAGCCCTCAGAAGGAATGATTTCAAGGACACCTTCCATAAATAAATAACCGTCCCGCTCTGCTTGCGCCTTTAAAATGGCAAAAATAAGCTCTTTCTTCGTCAACTTACTGTAATAGGATACTTTATATTTCTTTGCTTGTTCATATAGTTCTTTCAGTTTTAAATTCTCTAAATCGGAAATCGTTAATTCCATTATGACACCACACTTTAAAATAAGTTGTATTTGTATTGCTTGTGATTGATTAAATGATACTTGGATAGGAAATCAAGAAGAAAAGAATCAGAAGGTATTAGAAGCAGTTGTGGTATAATTGTACACCTTTACATTGCGTTAATATTCTTTACAATAGCGAAACATACCTAATTGTACTCGGTTTTCATGCATACTTCAACTTTGAGTGTTCTTCTATGAAATTCACACAACTACCGCAATATTCTCAATATAACACAATTTCAAAAATATTATAACAAATCCCCCAGTTTATTTATCTGGAGGATTTGCCTGAAATTCACCAAACTACGGTTTGATGACCAGATTTGGTTTTTTCTTCAAGCTATGTTTGCCATCGATGAAGCGGACTGTTCCTGACTTCGCTCTCATAACGATGGAGTGTGTGTGACCATAATTATTGCTCTTGAATTGAACGCCTCTCAGCAATTCGCCGTCTGTTACGCCTGTAGCAGCGAATATGGCGTCATCCCCGCGGACAAGGTCTTCCATGAGGAGAATCTTGTTGACGTCAATGCCCATATTCAAGCAGCGCTCTTGCTCGGCTTCACTTTGTGGGATAAGCTTGCCTTGGATTTCGCCTCCGAGGCATTTGAGGGCTACAGCAGCAAGCACACCTTCTGGGGCTCCGCCTGAACCGAATAAAATATCTACACCTGTATTATCAAAGGCTGTATTGATTGCCCCTGCCACATCACCATCATTAATTAACTTAATGCGGGCGCCGGCTTCTCTCAGCTGGTGAATGATATGCTCGTGACGTTCACGGTTTAAGACAGTGGCAACAATGTCCTCGATATCTTTATTCTTGGCTTTGGCTACGGCTTTCAGGTTGTCAATGATTGGGGCGTTAATGTCAATTTGACCAACCGCCTCAGGTCCAACCGCAATCTTGTCCATATACATGTCAGGCGCATGCAGCAAATTCCCATGGTCTGCCACAGCCAGTACAGCCAAGGCATTCCAGCCGCCTGATGCGACGATGTTCGTTCCTTCAAGCGGGTCAACAGCTACGTCTACACGCTGGCCGTATCCCGTCCCTAATTTCTCGCCGATATAGAGCATTGGGGCCTCGTCCATTTCACCTTCACCAATGACGACCGTCCCTTTCATCGGAACCGTATCAAATACATCCCGCATAGCGCTTGTTGCGGCATCATCCGCTTCATCCTTCTTGCCGCGTCCCATCCATCTTGCAGATGCCAAGGCTGCGGCCTCGGTAACCCTAACCAATTCCATCGATAAGCTTCTTTCCATTCCTGCTTCCCCCGATTCTTTTTGGCTTACGAATTCTTCAGCTGTTCAATCTCTCGTTCTGTTAATCCTTCTCTCCAAATCGTCGCTCCAAGCCCGGAAAGCTTGTCTACGATAAAACTATAACCGCGGTCTATATGTTCTACGCCGGTTATCTCTGTTACACCTTCTGCCAGAAGCCCTGCCGCAATTAAAGCTGCTCCAGCCCGCAGATCGCTTGCCTTCACCTTCGCGCCAGTCAATTTAACCGGTCCATTCACGATTGCTGAACGACCCTCTACCTTAATATCGGCATTCATTCTCCGCAACTCATCAATATGCTTAAAACGTGCCCCATAGATGGTGTCAGTGACAACCGCTGAACCGCTCGCTTTTGTTAAAAGAGCCGTGAAAGGCTGCTGCAGATCAGTCGGAAAACCTGGGTAAACCAATGTCTTTATGTCGACTGCCTTCAATTTATCTGTCTTCGGAATGTAGATTTGATCATCCCGCTCTTCAATGACGACGCCCATTTCCCTCATCTTAGCGATAAGAGATTCCAGATGCTGAGGAATCACATTATCAATGAGAACGCCATCTCCGGCTGCCGCCGCAATGATCATGTATGTGCCTGCCTCAATCCGGTCTGGAATAATGGTATGACGGCATCCGTGCAGCTCTTCTACACCCTCGATGCGAATCACATCCGTTCCAGCTCCCTTGATCCGTGCGCCCATATTGGTTAAAAGGGTAGCCACATCAATGATTTCCGGCTCTTTGGCGGCATTCTCAATAATCGTTTTCCCTTTTGCCAAAACGGCTGCAAGCATAATATTAATCGTCGCCCCAACACTGACGACATCCAAATAAATGCGGGCACCGCGAAGCTCATCCGCACGCAGGTAAATAGCTCCCTGCTCATTGGTTACTTGTGCACCAAGCGCCTCAAATCCTTTAATATGCTGGTCAATGGGCCTTGGACCGAGGTAACATCCGCCGGGAAGCCCAATGACAGCCTTCTTGAATTTGCCGAGCATTGCGCCCATCAAGTAGTAGGAAGCCCGCAGCTGCTTAACACGCCCGTTTGGCAAAGGCATCGGAATCATCTTAGAAGGGTCCACTGTCATTTCGTTATTCTCAAGGGTAACCTTGCCGCCAATCTCTTCAAGCAATCCTTTGAGCATTTCCACGTCAGAGATCTCAGGCAGTCCCTCAATCGTAACCGATGAACCCGCCAAAATAGTCGCCGGGATCAAAGCCACAGCGCTATTCTTGGCACCACTTATGCGAACTTCCCCTTTTAACGGGTATCCACCCGCTATTTTCAGCTTTTCCATAATTACTCCCTTCAGCGCCACATGTTGGTCAATCTGCTCATACGTGTTGGCGAGAATAAGGTATTTCTTTGAATCAATCCCCTGTAAGAATCCTTGCATCTTACTATTTTACACAATTTCCCATATATAATGTATATCTTTTGGAAATTATTGTCCTTCTCTTCCTTGCCAATCTTTCAAGAAGCCTTCAATTCCTTTATCAGTCAATGGATGCTTGCATAATTGCAGGATGACCTTATATGGAATCGTCGCAATATGCGCACCGCGCAAGGCTGCCTGTGTCACGTGCTGCGGGTGACGGATGCTTGCCGCAATGATTTCAGAATCAATATCATGAATGGCGAAGATCTCCGCAATTTCAGAAATCAAATCCAGCCCATTTTGGCCAATGTCATCAAGTCTTCCAATGAACGGAGACACATAGGTTGCACCAGCACGTGCAGCTAAAAGTGCTTGATTGGCATTAAAGATGAGCGTGACATTCGTTTTGATGCCCTCATCTGTCAAAGCACGAACGGCTTTCAATCCGTCCGGAGTCATTGGAACCTTCACCGTAATATTTGGAGCGATTTTCGCAAGCTCTTTCCCTTCGCGAATCATTTCCTCTGCATCCAGTGAAATAACCTCTGCACTGACAGAACCGGGAACTAGTGCCGTAATCTCGCGGAGGCGGTCATGAAAGGATACACCTTTTTCTTTAGCCACTAATGATGGATTTGTTGTTACACCAGCAAGCACGCCTAATGCATGCGCTTCCTTTATTTCATCTAAATTAGCTGTATCGATAAAAAACTTCATCCTTTTCTTCCTCCCGTAATATGAGTTTTGGTCTGCTTATATTGTGGCACTGTTCACCCTATTAGAGCAAATAATTATACCCCCATTTTTCCAAAAATTATTTTAACTCAAAAAAAGATGCTCTCTACAAAAAGAGAGCATCTCTTGATATATGGAAAAATTAAGCTTTTCCGTTAGAACCGAATTCGCGGATTTTGCCAACAACTGTTTCTTTGATAGCTTCGCGTCCTGGTCCGATGAATTTACGTGGATCGTAAACTTCTTTGTCAGCGTCAAGCACTTCGCGAACGCGTTTTGCGAATGCAATTTGGTTCTCAGTGTTAACGTTGATTTTAGAAGTACCTAAAGAGATAGATTTTTTGATATCTGCTTCAGGGATACCAGTACCACCGTGTAGTACTAATGGCATGTTAGTAAGGTTTTTGATTTCTTCCATTTCAGCGAAGCCAAGGTTTGGTTCACCTTTGTAAGGACCATGTACAGAACCAAGTGCTGGAGCAAGGCAGTCGATGCCAGTTTTCTCAACAAGTTCTTTACATTCTTGAGCATCAGCATAGATTACGCCGTCAGCAACAACGTCGTCTTCTTGTCCGCCGACAGTTCCAAGTTCTGCTTCAACAGAAACTCCGTTAGCGTGAGCGTAGTCAACAACCTTTTTAGTTGTTTCAACGTTCTCTTCGAATGGATGGTGAGAAGCATCGATCATAACAGATGTGAAACCTGCATCGATTGCCGCTTTACATTTATCGAAAGAAGAACCGTGGTCAAGGTGAATAGCAACAGGAACAGTGATGTTCATGTCTTCTAAAAGACCTTTAACCATCATTACAACGGTTTTGAATCCGCCCATATGACGAGCAGCACCCTCAGATACACCAAGGATAACTGGTGATTTTTCTTCTTCTGCAGCAGCTAGGATAGCTTGAGTCCACTCAAGGTTGTTGATGTTGAATTGACCAACTGCATATTTACCTTCCAATGCTTTGTTAAGCATTTCTGTCATTGAAACTAAAGGCATGTTTTTTCCTCCTTGTTAATAATAAGAGAACTTAAAAAGTTGTCTCTTATCATTTTCCCAAACGGGTCGATATGTATTCCTTATCTGAGAAAAGACCTCAGAAAAGAAGCCACATATAGCATACCAAAATTGTGAAGAAAGTATCAATAATGAAGACACATTTCCTCCTAACTGTCATAATTTACTACTAGAAGGTGCTTTTTGACAGCTTTTCGAATATCATCAATGTCAAATGGCTTGGCAAAATGAGTCAATGCTCCCAGGCTGAGTGCCTCCTGAATCATATCCAGCTCTCCATAGGCTGTCATGATCAGTACACGAATATCTTTATCCGCCTGCTTCATCCTCTTCAAGATCTCGATGCCGTCCATGCCTGGAATCTTCATATCAAGCAGGACAAGATCCGGGTCCTCTTGCTTTTGGAGGACAAGTGCCTGCTCCCCATTTGCAGCCAGGAAAGTCTGGTAGCCCTCTTGCTGCAGTACTTCATTCAATAGTATCCTGATTCCGAACTGATCATCCACGATGAGTATTTTTTTATCGTTCATATTCTTCACAGCTCCTTCTAAAACCGCTAACCTGTATACCATTTCTATATATATCTTCTCTCTTAAAGCCAAAAAACCCTTTAAAATCCATAAATTGGATAACAAAAATCATATTCTCTTCTTAATCTATCATGAAAGCTTTGACAAGTTCATGAGATTCGCATACTGTATCTACTAGATATAGGCACATTCCCTAAAAAAATTGAACAGGAGCTGATTTCAGATGCTAAAGATTTTCCTGACACAATTAACAGGTGTATATAAAAAAATCGAGCAAGATGAGCAAGATACTATTGAGGATGCTGCACGCTTACTTGCCCAGGCTCTTGCAGCAAAAGGACAAGTCTACATCCATGGCTTCAAGGAAATGGAGGGCATTGTCGCTCAAGCCATTAACGGACCTGAACCATTGAAGGGCATGAAGAAGCTGTACAGCGGACAATACATGGTCCAAGCCGAGCAGCGCGACCGCGCCATTATCTTCGCCCGTTCAGCGACGGAAAAAGAAGCCGTCGCCCTGGCTGAATCTCTGCGCGGCCAGCACGTCCCATTTGTCGCCGTTTCTCAAGGTGTAACAGCTGAAGAAGAAGGCAAGCCAAACCTAGCTGAGATCGCAGATGTACACATTGACATCAAGGCTACGCGCGGTCTTGTACCAAATGAAGACGGCACAAGAAGCGGCCTTCCAACCCTTGCCGCCGCCCTCTTCGCCTACCAAGGAATCATCCTGGCAGTGGATGAAATACTGCGGGAGTATGAAGAAGAATAAGGTGTTATGAATGAAAAGACACGGACATGTTTGCCTGTTTGATGGGCGCGTGGCCGTGCCTTTTTTATTTATTGGAACGAGGAGCGGGTTTGTGCGATCTTTTGTA
>NZ_JBJEFJ010000131.1:0-31543 GCF_051873915.1 Pradoshia sp. | reverse complement strand
TTTTCGTCCTTAAATCTCGTATTCAGTAAATTTTCATTCAAAAGGCCTGAAAATAAAAACAGGAGAACACTCAAATCGTGTTCTCCTGCCATTCTTTTCTTATTTCTCTGCCAATGACGCTTTGACGAAGTCGCGGAATAGCGGCTGCGGGCGTGTTGGTCTTGAGATGAATTCTGGGTGGAATTGGGATGCGACGAACCAAGGGTGATCCTTCAGCTCGACAATCTCTACAAGGCGTCCATCCGGGCTTGTACCTGAGAAGATGAAGCCTTTCTTCTCCATGTCTTCACGGTAGTGATTGTTGAATTCATAACGGTGACGGTGACGTTCGTAAACCACTTCTTCTTTGTATGCTTCGGCTGTTTTTGTGCCTGGTGTTACTTTACATGGATATAGGCCAAGACGAAGTGTTCCGCCGAGGTCCTCTACATCCTTTTGTTCAGGAAGCAAGTCGATGATTGGGTTTGTTGTTTCTGGGTTGATCTCAGAAGAGTTCGCATCAGTCAAACCGAGGACGTTACGCGCGAATTCGATGGATGCAAGCTGCATGCCTAGGCAGATGCCAAGGAATGGTTTTTTGTGCGTTCTTGCATATTCGATTGCAACGATTTTCCCTTCGATTCCACGGTCTCCGAATCCGCCAGGAACAAGAACACCTTCTACATCACCTAGAAGCTCTTCTACGTTTTCTTTTGTTACATCCTCAGAGTTGATCCATTTCACTTTCACGTCTGCATCGAATGTGTAGCCAGCGTGTTTAAGGGATTCAACTACAGAAATGTAGGCATCTTGAAGCTCTACATATTTACCGACAAGACCGATTGTAACGGTTTTGGAAAGATGCGTCACTTTCTCCACAAGCTCTTTCCATTCTGTCATGTCCGCATCTGGTGTTTGAAGTTTTAAGTGATTGCAGACGATTTGGTCCATGTTTTGGTCTTGAAGCATCAAAGGCACCTTGTAAAGAGTGTCTGCATCCGGGCACTCGATAACGGCGTTTTTGTCGATGTCACAGAATAGGGCAAGCTTGTCCTTCATATCTTGAGAAATCGGCATTTCTGTACGCACGACGATGATGTTTGGCTGAATGCCAAGGCTGCGCAATTCTTTTACACTGTGCTGAGTTGGCTTTGTTTTCATTTCGCCAGCCGCTTTTAAGTAAGGAATTAACGTACAGTGAATGTACAATACATTGTCAGAGCCGATATCGCTCTTAATTTGACGAATCGCTTCAAGGAATGGAAGGGATTCAATATCTCCAACTGTTCCGCCGATCTCTGTGATTACGACATCTGCGTTCGTGTCATGACCGGCTTTCATGATGCGTTCTTTGATTTCATTCGTGATATGCGGGATAACTTGGACCGTTCCGCCAAGATAGTCGCCGCGGCGCTCTTTTTTCAAGACATGGGAATAGATCTTCCCAGTTGTTACGTTAGAGAGCTTGGAAAGGTTGATATCGATGAAGCGCTCATAGTGACCAAGGTCTAGGTCTGTTTCTGCGCCGTCATCCGTTACGAATACCTCTCCGTGCTGATAAGGGCTCATTGTCCCTGGGTCCACGTTGATGTATGGGTCGAATTTTTGAATTGTTACTTTTAACCCTCTATTTTTCAATAAGCGACCTAGAGAAGCGGCTGTGATTCCTTTCCCTAGGGAGGAAACTACTCCTCCGGTAACAAAAATATATTTTGTCATAAAAAAATCCTCCTATCATTTCTAAACATTGCGCACGGATAATCATCTATTTCAATCTTACTTTTCGTTAAAATTAACCGACGTATCCATAAAAAAAATAAAAACGCCCCCTTGCGAACAAGGGAGCGTTAATCGCTATAATTAGTTCCTTCATGTTTAAAGGAGCCCAGATAATATTCTACAAAGATTGACACTTGAAGTCAAGGTTGATGTTTATCGATTTTCTTCCTCTTCTTCGAAGTCCTCTTCTTCCTCTTCTTCGTCTTCTTCAATAACGAATTTATCTTTAATGATTTCTTCGTCATCTTCAATCAGATCGTCATCATCTTCATCGAAATCGTCGTCGATTAAGTCTTCGTCTTCTTCCTCTTCATCATCAAAATCATCGATATCGTCGAAGTCTAAATCTTCATCTTCGTCGATAACATCGAAGTCATCAAGATCTTCATCCTCGACAACCTTCTTGCCTTTTTTCTTCTTCACTTTAGAGGCAGGAACAGTTTCTTCTTCTACTTGCTCAACTGGATACCAGCCTTTTAAGCCCCAGCGGTTATCGCCGATGCTGATGAAGCGGCCGTCCACGTTCAGGTCCGTATAGAACTGGCCAATTTTATCTGCCACTTCCTCATCAGACAATCCAAGCATTTGCTGGATTTCATCCATCATCACTTTAAAGTCTATAGCTTCTTTCTTTTCTATAAGTAATAAGTTTGCAATTTCAATGAGGGCCATTTCACGAATATCTTCCATAGACATCTTGGCTAAAGTCATTGTTCGCACATCCTTTCTATCAAATCAACATCAAAACACCCAATTATGCATATCCCATTATAACCAAACGGCTTATCATAATGCCACTTTATTTTACTTCTTGTCTCTAATTCCTTGCTTCCAATGCTGATATGCCTTGAATGCGAAGAAGATGGAGATAAGCAAGCAGCCGACCGCTCCAAGCGAATGGTCATAAAGAATCCGGAACAGCCAGAGGAATGCAAAAAGGATGAGCATGCTGCCTATTCTGCGCCGCATATCCATCATTTAACCCTCCTGTTCTCCATTATGACCCGCTTTTATGTAACTTATAAGGAAGATGACAGTTTTATCCTATCACACAAATGGAAAGGAGGGGGTCATAATTAATTGAATATTTTTGAGATGTAAAGAAAAGCGCGGAAGAAACCCTCCGCGCTAACTCTTTGGATTACATGTTCCTGCGATATTGTCCCCCAACTTCGTATAAAGCATGTGTTATCTGTCCGAGACTTGCTACCCGAACTGTCTCCATTAATTGTTCAAAAATATTCTCTCCGCTGACTGCTGCTTCCTTTAAGCGTTCAAGCGCTTCACCCGATTCATTCTCGCGCTTCTTCTGAAAGGCCTCAAGATTTCGGATTTGATGGTCTTTTTCCTCCTTCGTCGCACGGGCCAGCTGCATACTATTGACCTCTTCCTCGCTTGGAGGATTCGGGTTCAGGTACGTATTCACGCCGATGATTGGGAGCTCGCCATTATGCTTCTTCATCTCATAGTACATGGATTCATCCTGGATCTTGCCGCGCTGGTACTGCATTTCCATTGCACCGAGTACACCGCCGCGGTCATTGATCCGTTCAAATTCCTGCAAAACGGCTTCTTCTACTAGATCAGTGAGCTCATCAATAATATAGGCGCCTTGAAGGGAATTCTCATTCTTCATCAACCCGAATTCCTTCGTGATGATCATTTGAATGGCCATTGCCCTGCGCACAGATTCCTCCGTCGGGGTCGTAATCGCTTCATCATAAGCATTCGTGTGCAAAGAGTTGCAATTATCCTGAAGAGCGATAAGGGCCTGGAGCGTTGTCCGGATGTCATTAAAGTCAATCTCCTGCGCATGCAAGGAGCGTCCAGAGGTTTGAATATGATATTTCAACTTCTGGCTCCGCTCATTTGCCCCGTATTTCTCCTTCATGACAATCGCCCAAATTCGGCGCGCCACCCGTCCTAAAACGGTGTATTCCGGGTCCAGGCCATTCGAGAAGAAGAATGATAGATTCGGAGCAAAGTCATCAATCTTCATTCCTCGGCTCAAGTAATATTCGACATAGGTAAAGCCATTGGAGAGCGTGAAGGCAAGCTGGGATATCGGATTGGCGCCTGCTTCTGCGATATGATACCCAGAAATAGAGACAGAATAATAGTTCCTAACTTGATTCTGCACAAAGTATTCCTGAATATCCCCCATCATTTTCAGGGCGAATTCCGTTGAGAAGATGCAGGTGTTCTGACCTTGATCTTCCTTCAAAATATCTGCTTGAACGGTACCGCGCACAACCTGCAGGGTTTTACTTCTTACGCTTGCTGCCTCTTCCTCAGTGAGCGCACGGCCGAGCTCCTGCTCCTTCTTCTCTAATTGCTGGTCAATGGCTGTATTCATGAACATCGCGAGGATAATCGGCGCCGGACCATTGATGGTCATGGATACGGATGTACTTGGCGCGCATAAATCAAAGCCTGCATAAAGCTTTTTCATATCATCGAGCGTACAAACGCTGACGCCGCTCTCCCCGACCTTCCCGTAAATATCCGGCCGGATATGTGGATCTTCACCGTATAATGTAACCGAATCAAAGGCTGTGCTCAGACGCTTCGCCTCATCATCCTTCGAAAGATAATGGAAGCGGCGATTCGTTCTCTCTGGAGAGCCTTCTCCTGCAAATTGACGTTTCGGGTCCTCTTCCTTCCGTTTGAACGGGAATACGCCTGCCGTGAATGGGAACTTGCCCGGTACGTTTTCCCTTCTTACCCAGCGCACAATCTCGCCATAATCCTTGAATTTCGGCAGGGCAACCTTCGGGATGGTCAGGCCACTTAAAGAGATGGTCTTCAGCTCTGTACGGATTTCCCGGCCGCGTACCTGTGTTACAAGCTCATCCTGGCTGTATGCCTCTCTTTGAGCTTCCCAGCCTTCAATGATCTCGACTGTTTCCGGTTCAAGCTCCTGCTTGGTCTTCTCCTTTAGCTTTTGCAGTGTTTCGGCTGGTTCTCCGTTCTCCTCCAAAGCCTCGATTGTCCCTTCAATCTGGAAGAGCTTGCGGGCAGCCTTCTCCTGCTTAGTGGTGCGCGCATGATACGAACGAACGGCATCGGCGAGCTCACGCAAATAGTATTGGCGGTCTGGCGGAATGATTGTATGCTGCTTTTCTGTCTTCGCATCCTTGCTATAACGTGTCCGGTAATCTGTACCCGTATGCTTTGCCATTGCCTCAACCAAGGCTGCGAATAAAGCATTTGTGCCTTCGTCATTGAACTGGCTCGCAATCGTTCCATACACCGGCAGCTCTGCCAGGTCGCGGTCAAAGAGAGTGCGGCTGCGCTGGTATTGCTTTTGCACCTGACGCAGAGCATCCTGTGACCCTTTTCGTTCAAATTTATTGATAACAATGAAATCAGCATAGTCAATCATGTCAATCTTCTCAAGCTGGGTCGGTGCCCCGAATTCGCTTGTCATTACATACATCGAGATATCACAGACCTCTGTGATGGCTGCATCTCCTTGGCCGATTCCGCTCGTTTCAACAATGACGGCATCATAGCCGGCTGCCTTCACGACGGCAATCGCATCCTTAATAGAAGCAGAGAGCTCTGAGCGGGAATCCCTTGTCGCCAGACTTCTCATATACACATTCGGGTGGAAAATCGCATTCATGCGAATTCTGTCCCCGAGCAGGGCCCCGCCTGTTTTTTGCTTCGTCGGATCAATTGATAAAATGGCCAAGCGGTGATTCGGAAGCTCCCGGATAAAGCGGCGAATTAATTCATCTGTGAGCGAGCTTTTCCCTGCTCCGCCTGTACCTGTTATTCCGATAACCGGAATCGTGCTGGCCTCCTTGGCAAGCTTCTCTATGACAGGTTCTACTGCTGCAGCCTCTTCTGACCTCCACAGTTTATTCTCTGCCATCGTAATCGCGCGTGCTACTGCTAGAGGCTTCTCAGGGCTGAGCGTCTCCGCTGAAATTGTCTCTAATGGCGGAAGCGGGTAATCGCATTCCTTGATTAGAACTTCCATCATGCCCTCTAGGCCTAGCTCTCGTCCATCATCCGGCGAGAAAAGACGGGCAATCCCATATTCATGAAGCTCCTTAATCTCACGTGGGATAATGACTCCTCCCCCGCCGCCATAAATGCGGATATGCGGTGCTCCTCTTTCCTTCAATAAATCATACATATATTTAAAGTACTCCATATGACCGCCTTGGTAGGAGGATACAGCAATTCCTTGTACATCCTCTTCGATGGCCGCGCTCACAACCTCCTCTACTGAGCGGTTATGCCCAAGGTGAATGACCTCTGCTCCCTTTGCCTGAAGAATTCTCCTCATAATATTCACGCTGACATCATGTCCGTCAAACAGACTAGATGCCGTAACAAAGCGAATATGATTCTTCGGTTTATACTCGTTGCTCATAACGTTCCCCCTCTATCGAACTATGTTGGCTCCCTCCGTAATCCCCTTTAACAGCAAATCCGTTTGTGAGTCGATATAATCCTCAATCGTAAAATTCTTCCCGATTGCCCAGCGTCTGAACGCCCACATCTGTCCATGGACAATGATGTTATGGGCAAGTAAATATGTCTGATCTGCTCGGAGCTCAATTTCCTCATTCTCCAGGCAGGCGACAATCAATTTCTCAAACATGCGTGCCATTTCGATTTCCTTATTGAGCACATAAGGCAAGGCCGTCTTGTTTAAAGACTTAGCCTCCTGATACATGACTAATACTTCATCCTGCATTTCATCACAGATGCGAAAGTAATAGGAAATGCCAAGGCGCAGGCCTTCTAGCGTCCCCTCGCTTAATTCGAGCGCCTTTTGCAGCCGCTCCTTCACTTCCTCATAAATATTGTCGCAAACGAGATAGAGGATATCGTCCTTGGACCGGATATATTCGTATAATGTGCCGATGCTGAACCCTGCTGCTCTTGCAATCTCCCTTGTTGTGGTCCGGTGGTACCCTTTCTCAATAAATAAGGCGACCGCTCCCTTGATCATCTCGTCGCGCCGTTTCTTTACAAGCTTCTCGTCCTTGACAGATGCTTGCACCTCTATTTTCTTCAAGATCCCCCACCGCCTTTTTTAAAAGGGTTTCCTCCCGGTTTTTTCCCGGGAGGAATTGTCATGACCTCATCTTACTTCGTCAACATACGGGAAATGACAAGACGCTGTATTTCCTGTGTTCCCTCATAGATTTGGGTGATTTTCGCATCACGCATGAACCGTTCAACCGGGTAATCCTTCGTATAACCATAACCGCCGAAAATTTGCACAGCATCAGTTGTCACGCGCATGGCAGCATCTCCTGCGAATAATTTCGACATCGCCGATTCTTTCCCATACGGAAGACCTTTAGACTCAAGCCATGCTGCCTGATAAGTCAAAAGACGTGCAGCCTCCACGCTTGTCGCCATGTCAGCCAGTTTGAAGCCAACCCCTTGCTGGGCACTGATTGGCTTGCCAAACTGAACACGTTCCTTCGCATAGTCTGTTGCCGCATCAAGAGCACCTTGTGCGATTCCGACTGCCTGTGCAGCAATACCATTACGTCCGCCATCAAGCGTCATCATCGCAATCTTGAAGCCTTCTCCCTCTTCACCAAGACGATTTTCCATTGGTACGCGGCATTCTTCAAAGATTATTTCCGTTGTCGGAGAGGAACGAATACCAAGTTTCTTTTCCTTCTTGCCGACGCTGAAGCCTTTGAAATCCTTCTCAACGATAAAGGCAGTCGTGCCCCTTTGTTTTTTCTCCGGGTCCGTGAGGGCGAAGACAACGTATGTATCTGCAATCCCGCCATTTGTGATAAAGATCTTCGACCCGTTCAGGATGTAATCATCCCCATCACGGCGTGCCGTTGTTCTCATCGCACCGGAGTCAGAGCCGGAGCCTGGCTCGGTCAAGCCGTATGCGCCAATCTTCTCCCCTGTTGCCAAAGGTCGAAGGTAACGCTGTTTTTGCTCCTCCGTACCAAATTTATAGATTGGCCAGCTTGCCAGTGATGTATGAGCGGATAAGGTTACCCCTGTTGATGCACACACACGGGAAAGCTCCTCAACAGCAATGCAATAAGCGACATAATCGCTGCCGATTCCGCCGTACTCCTCCGGCCATGGAATCCCTGTCAGGCCAAGCTCAGCCATCTTATCAAACAGCTCTTTATCAAAGCGTTCTTCCTCATCGCGTTCTGCAGCGGTCGGAGCCACTTCATTCTTGGCGAAATCGCGTACCATCTTGCGGATCATCTCATGCTCTTCTGACAATTGAAAATTCATCTTCCATCCCCCAAATCTATCAATTTACTAATTGCTTACTGATGACAATTCGCTGTATTTCACTTGTTCCTTCATAAATCTCCGTTACCTTTGCATCGCGGAAATAGCGCTCGACTGGATACTCCTCTGTATAGCCGTATCCGCCAAATACTTGGATGGCCTCTGTCGTGACATCCATGGCAGTCCTTGAAGCCATCAATTTCGCCATCGACGATTCCTTCGTGCAGGATAATCCCTCACCTTTTAAGGAGGCTGCCTGATAGACGAGCAGCTTAGAAGCTTCAATCGCTGTCGCCATATCAGCAAGCTTAAAGCCGATTCCTTGCTGAGCACTGATTGGTTTGCCGAACTGCTGCCTCCCCATCGCATAACGTACAGCTTCTACGAAAGCACCTTCAGCGATTCCAAGCGCTTGAGCAGCAATGCCGATTCGGCCCGTGTTCAAGTTACTGAGTGCGATGGCTAGTCCCTGACCCTCAACCCCGAGCAGATTCTTCGCAGGAACCTTCATATCCTCAAAGGTGATTTGCACCGTACGCGAGCCATGAAGGCCCATTTTCTGCTCATCCTTGCCGATGATAAGGCCAGGTGTCCCCTTTTCCACGATAAAGGCAGAGATTCCTTTGCTTCCCTGCTCTGGTGCCGTTTGAGCGAAGACAATATACGTATCTGCCTCTCCTCCATTCGTGATGAAGATCTTGGAGCCATTTAGAATATACTCATCGCCTTGCTTAACGGCCTTCGATTTAAGCGACCCGGCATCTGAGCCTGCGCTCGGCTCCGTCAGGCAGAAGGCTCCCAGATATTCACCGCTGGCAAGCTTCGGAATATAGGCCTTCTTCTGCTCCTCTGTCCCATAAAAGAGGATGGGATTCGTACCGACAGAGGTATGAACACTCAGAATAACGCCGACTGTCGGACTTACCTTTGAGATCTCATGGATGGCGATAATATAGGATGTGAAGTCCATACCGGCACCGCCGTATTCTGCTGGAATGGGAATTCCCATTAGACCAAGCCCGCCCATTTTCTCAAGCACAGCGCTTGGAAATGCCCCTTTTTCCATCTCCGGTATAAATGGTGCAATCACTTCTTCTGCGAATTCCCGCACCATCTTTCTCATCATCTGCTGTTCTTCTGTAAATCTTAAGTCCATTCAAGCTGCCTCCCCATAGGCGTGATGCTTATTAGCTGTATTCATAAAACCCTCGGCCCGTCTTCTTCCCAAGCCAGCCGGCCTTCACATATTTGCGCAGAAGCGGACATGGACGGTATTTATCCTCACCAAGCCCTTCCTGAAGTGTTTCCATAATATAAAGACATGTATCAAGCCCGATGAAATCAGCGAGCTGAAGAGGTCCCATCGGATGATTCATCCCAAGCTTCATGACCTCATCAATCGCTTCCTTGGAGGCAACACCTTCATAAAGTGTGAAGATTGCCTCATTAATCATTGGCATGAGCACACGGTTAGAGATGAATCCTGGAAAGTCATTCACCTCAACAGGTACCTTTCCAAGGTCCTTTGCCATTGTTTCAATGGCGGTATATACCTCATCCTTCGTCGCTAGACCGCGGATGATTTCAACGAGCTTCATGACCGGAACCGGGTTCATGAAATGCATCCCGATGACCTGCTCCGGTCTGTTTGTTGCCGCTGCAATCTCTGTGATTGGCAAGGAAGAGGTATTCGTCGCCAAAATGGCCTCAGGCGGTGCTAGTTGATCGAGCTCAGCAAATAATTGCTTCTTGATCTCCATATTTTCCACAGCAGCTTCAATAACGACATTCACTTCCTTGGCATTTTGCAAATCAGTGGAAGGCTTAATTCGCTCAAGGATTGCAGCCTTCTCTTCATCTGAGAGACGTCCCTTATCAACAAGGCGCTGCACATTTTTCTCAATGCCTGAGCGGCCTCTGTTCACGAATTCCTCCTTCAAATCATGCAGAAATACATCATATCCAGCCGCCGCACATACCTGTGCGATTCCAGAGCCCATTTGGCCGGCCCCTATGACCATGACTTGTTTGATCTCCATTCTGAAAGCTCCCCCTTATTCCCCTTTTGGTACTTCAATCATGATTGCATCCCCTTGGCCGCCGCCGCTGCAGATGGAGGCAATGCCGATTCCGCCTCCGCGTCGCTTCAATTCATACATCAGCGTAAGGATAATTCTTGTACCGCTTGCCCCAATTGGGTGACCTAGCGCAACGGCTCCTCCATTGACATTGACCTTCTCTGCGTCTAAACCAGCAATCTTGCCGCTTGCAAGGGCAACTGCCGCAAACGCCTCATTCACTTCGAATAAATTAACCTCATCCAATGACCTGCCCGTTTTCTCCAACAGGGCATTAATAACAAGTCCTGGTGTTTTCGGGAAATCCTTTGCCTCAACGGCTACCTCCGCATGGCCGAGAATGACAGCCCCAATCTGGCGTCCTTCCTCACGGGCACGTTCTTCACTCATTAGGACGAGTGCCCCTGCCCCGTCATTAATGCCAGGTGCGTTACCGGCAGTGATGGTCCCGTCTGCACCAAAGGCAGGCTTCAGGCTGGCCAATCTTTCCGGAGTTGTATCCTTCCTTGGTGCCTCGTCAACAGAAATGACCCGTTCCCCCTTGCGTTCTTTAACCGTTACAGGCACAATCTCCTCTTCCAAGCGTCCAGCCTCCATCGCAGCAATGGCACGCTGATGACTTTGGTAAGCCCATTTATCCTGCTCTTCTCTCGTAAGCTCTAAATCTGTCGCTGTGCTATTGCCGTATGTGCCCATATGCACACCCGTGAAGCTGCAGGTCAGACCATCATGAACCATCATATCTACCACACGTCCATCTCCCATCCTCGCTCCCCAGCGTTCCTTCGGGAGAATGTATGGCGCATTGCTCATTGACTCCATTCCGCCGGCAACGATGACTTCCTCATCACCAAGGCGAATAATCTGGTCAGCCAGCGTTACACTTCTTAGTCCTGATGCACATACCTTATTAATCGTTTCCGTTTTCACTTCCCATGGCAGACCAGCTTCACGTGCTGCCTGGCGAGAAACAATTTGTCCTTGGCCCCCTTGAAGTACACACCCCATGATTACTTCATCAATTTCCTCTGCCTTGATGCCAGATCGTCCGATTGCTTCCTTAATGGCCATACCGCCTAGCTGCGAGGCCGTCAAACTGCTTAGTGACCCTCCGAATTTGCCAAAAGGTGTTCTTGCGCCGTCTAAAATAACCGTTTTTCTCATCTTTTCCCCTCCGATTATTGAATTTCTCCCATCCATGACTGAACGCTCGTTCGCTATGTAAGCGCTTTATTCTATCATACTATTATTTTACATAAAAAGGAAAGAAACGGAAATCCATACACGCTATTTTCCCCTAAATATAGGTGCAAGATCTCCGTCTCTCCACAGTTCTTATATAGACCCCTTTGATGAACCGATTATGATGCTAATTCCTTTTCCTCACCGAACACAGACTTCTCTAGAAGCTCTGCTACATCATATGTCTTCACTTCTTCTTCAACTTCCTTCGCCTTCGTACCATCACTGAGCATCGTTAAGCAGTACGGACATCCAGAGCTGATGACAGTTGGATTCACCGTTAATGCCTGCTCCGTTCTTGCTACGTTGATGCGATGGCCTGTTTCTTCCTCCATCCACATCAACCCGCCTCCTGCTCCACAGCACATTCCGTTCTCACGGTTCCGTCCTTCAATTTCGACGAAAGAGGCACCTGGAATAGCCTTTAAGATATCACGCGGTGCGTCATAAACATCATTGTAACGGCCAAGATAGCATGAATCATGGAAGGTGATCTTCTCATTGACGGCATGTGTCGGTTTCAATCTTCCATCCCGTACGAGTTCAGCCAGCACTTGTGTATGATGGTACACTTCAGCCTCGAGACCAAAGTCCGGATATTCGTTTTTGAAAATATTAAAGGCATGCGGGTCAATCGTAACGATTCTTTTAATGTCATTCTTCGCAAATTCCTCAATATTCTTCGTCGCAAGCTCCTGGAATAAGAATTCGTTGCCAAGGCGGCGTGGTGTATCCCCTGAGTTCTTCTCCTTATTGCCAAGGATGGCAAATTTGACGCCGGCTTCATTCAGCAAGCGCGCAAAGGAAAGGGCAATCTTTTGGGAACGGTTATCGTATGAGCCCATGGCACCGACCCAGAATAAGTATTCAAATTCTTCTCCTGCTTTGGACATTTCCTTCACGGTTGGAACATGTACATCCTCGCGTGCTTCACGCCAAGCCTCACGTTCCTTCCGGTTCAATCCCCAAGGGTTCCCTTGACGCTCGATGTTCTGCATCGCACGCTGGGCATCTGCCGGCACCTTTCCTTCTGTGAGCACCAAGTAACGGCGCATATCAAGGATCTTGCCGACATGCTGGTTCATGACGGGACATTGGTCTTCACAGTTACGGCAAGTGGTACAAGCCCAAAGTTCTTCCTCTGTAATCACTTCACCGACAAGCGCTGGGTTGTACATGTCAATCGCTGCCGCCGATTCGACAGCTCCCTGACCCTTTGCCGCCACCGCGATTTGATTACCCTTTGTGTTAGCAAAGACAAAGGATGGCACCCAAGGCTCTTTGCGTGTTACAGCAGCACCTGTGAAGGTTAGATGATCGCGCATCTTAAGCAGCAGGTCCATCGGGGAAAGCATCTTCCCTGTGACGGATGCCGGACACATATTTGTACAGCGGCCGCACTCTACACAAGCATAGAGGTCAAGCAGCTGAAGGTCCGTGAAATCTTCAATCTTTCCAGCGCCGAACGTTTCCTGTGACTCATCTTCAAAGTCAA
This sequence comes from Pradoshia sp., assembly GCF_051873915.1. Lineage (NCBI taxonomy): Bacteria > Bacillati > Bacillota > Bacilli > Caryophanales > Bacillaceae > Pradoshia > Pradoshia sp. The sequence goes on along the minus strand of NZ_JBJEFJ010000131.1, from coordinate 18,721 downwards.
TCGGCTTTAATTTCGGCGGTGTCAGCCTGTGGAAATACACATTGGCTGGTCCCGCGATCAAGTGAGCATGCTTGGATTGCGGGATATAAACTAAGAAGGTCAGAATAAACAGCAGGTGAATCCACCAAGCTACATAGAACACTACAGCAGCCGCTGTCTCGCTCATCCAGCCAAGCAGGAAAGCAATGGATGAGGCAACAGGCTCAGACCAGTGCAGCTCCCCGCCATGGAGCCAAATTAAAGAGGCACCATTAGCTACCAAAGTCGCAAGCATTAGTCCGCCAATGAAGATCAGTACAAGTCCTGATTTAAACCCCCGTTTCAATCGGACAAGCTTCTCAATATAACGGCGGTAAAACGCCCATATAACAGCGACCATAACCATTAAAACAACAATTTCCTGGAAGAATGTGAAAAACGGGTAGAGAGGTCCAAGCAGCAGGTGTGAGCCTGGCTTGATCCCTTTCCAGATTAGATCGATGGCTCCAAATTGGACCAATATAAATCCATAAAAGAAGAGCACATGCATCGTACCGCTTTTCTTATCCTTCATCAGCTTCTTCTGTCCAAACACATACACCCATATCTTCTCGAGCCGCTTCTTAACATCATTATCAAACTCTTCCTTCTTGCCGAGCTTGATAAATTCGATTCGAGACTTAACCAAGTACGCAAACAGATAGATTGCGTAAGCGGTTACAAGTATGGCTGCAATTAAATTGATCCAAAGCAGACCATTCATCTCCATCCCTCTTTCGCCCCTTATTTGCTGCTACTCTCGCTTGCATGCTTCAAATAGCGGCATTCCTAAATATACCATTCAGTTTCTATGTCCATTTTATATAATGAATGAGCGTTCAGTCAATCCATATCTTCCTATAATTTCAAATTATTCTAAACTCAGGAGGAAATACATGCATCTTTGGCTGTGTGAGGGGGGTATTTCACGCAAAACTCGCCATACTAACTTCATGGCTGGATATGTATCATTTACCCCTACCCTATTTCCATATTTTTGAAACTATTTCCATTAGAAAGGATGCCCATAATGGATATTCAATTTGGATATGTCTCAACCGCCTTAGACCTCTGGGAATCCTCTCCCTCAAGGACGATTACCTATACACGCTGGAGCAGGCTTTCTCCGAGGGAGCAGAAAGAAAGGCTCCACGAAATAACGAAGCAGAATATTGAATCGACTAAACGGATTCTTCATTACAATATTGCAAAAGAAATCAAGATTTACCGTTTCTCAAGCTCAATTGTACCGCTAGCCACCCATCCTGACGTCAAATGGGATTATCTCACTCCCTTCAAAAAGGAGTGGGCTGAGCTTGGCAGGCTCGTCAAGGAGCATCATCTCCGCGTAAGCTTCCATCCGAATGCCTTCACCCTCTTCACCTCTCCCAATCAGGATGTGACGGAGAAGGCTGTCTGGGATATGCACTATCATTATCGCTTGCTCGAAGAAATGGGTATGCCGGAGGGTGCCTTAATCAATATTCACGTTGGCGGCTCCTATGGTAATAAAAAAGCAGCTGTCAGCCGCTTTTATCAAAACATCAAGAAGCTTCCTGCCGAGATCAAGGAACGAATGACGCTTGAGAATGATGACAAAACCTATACGGCCGAGGAAACCCTGCAGGTATGCGAGCATGAGGAAATCCCTCTTCTATTCGACTACCATCATCATATCGCTAACCCATCCTCTAAAGAGCTAAAATCGCTCCTTCCTCGTATTTTAAGAACATGGGAAGGTCGTGGCTGGAAGCCGAAGATTCATATCTCCTCTCCCCGTTCCGATAAAGAGATACGGGCTCATGCAGCGGATGTAGATAAGGATTTCATTCTCCCGTTCATCCAGCTGGTGAAGGAGACCGGGATTCAAGAAATTGATTTTATCATTGAGGCAAAGAACAAGAATATTGCGATGCAGAAATTAATTGAGGACCTTGCAGCCATCAGGGGAGTAAAGCGCATCAATGGCGGCAAAATTCGATTCAAATAAAAAGACCATCCCATGGCATTCGCTAAGAGGATGGTCTTTTGTCTATTACATTCTTTCCGGAGCGGATACACCGATCAGCTTCATGGCATTTGCCAAAGTAATCTTCGCTGCCTGCACAAGGGCAAGACGCGCTTTGCTTCGCTCTGGATGCTCTGGGTCAAGCACCTTGTCCGCATTGTAGAAGCTATGGAACGTAGATGCCAGGTCAAAGATATAGTTTGTCACACGGTGAGGCATGCGTTTTTCAGCCGCTTCCGCAACTGCCTGCGGGAACTCACCAAGTTTTTTCAATAAGTCGATTTCTTTCTCAGAACCGATTTGGCTGTAGTCAACATCCCCATCAAGAGTGATGCCCATCTCTTCCCCTTGGCGTAAAATACTGCAAATACGTGCATGTGCGTATTGAGCATAATAAACCGGGTTATCATTGGACTGGGACACAGCCAAGTCAAGGTCAAAGTCCATATGAGAATCTGCACTTCTCATGGCGAAGAAGTAACGAACCGCATCAAGGCCGACCTCTTCCATCAAGTCTCTCATCGTAACAGCTTTACCTGTACGTTTGGACATCTTCATTTTCTCGCCATTTTTGAACAAATGAACAAGCTGGATGATTTCCACTTCAAGCGTATCTTTCGAATAGCCCATCGCTTGGATAGCTGCTTTCATACGCGGGATATAACCATGGTGGTCTGCACCCCAGATGTTGATTAATTTATCAAAGCCGCGCTCAAGCTTGTTCTTATGGTATGCGATATCCGGCAATAGGTATGTGTAAGAGCCATCATTCTTGATTAATACACGATCCTTGTCATCGCCGTATTCAGTAGAGCGGAACCAAGTTGCTCCGTCCTTCTCATAAATATGGCCCTTCTCACGGAGAAGCTCCAATGCAGGCATGATTTTGCCATCCTCATAAAGGGATGTTTCAGAGAACCATACATCAAATGGTACGCGGAAGCTTTCAAGGTCCTTCTTCAGTTTCTCCATTTCATATTTCAAGCCGTACTCACGGAAAAACTTGAAGCGCTCTTCATCACCCTTGCTAAGGATTTGATCGCCAAATTCCTCTGCCAGGCGTTTTCCGATATTGATGATATCTTCACCATGGTAGCCGTCCTCAGGCATCTCTGCATCAAGACCAAGCGCTTGCTTGTAGCGTGCTTCAACAGAGTAGGCGAGATTATTGATTTGGTTTCCAGCATCATTGATATAGTATTCGCGGGATACGTCCCAGCCTGCTTTATCAAGGATATTGGAAAGTGAATCCCCTACAGCCGCTCCGCGGGCATGTCCTAAATGAAGGTCTCCTGTTGGGTTTGCAGATACGAACTCAACTTGAATTTTTTCGCCCTTACCGACATTTGATTCCCCGTAAGCTTCTTTTGCTTCAAGGATGGTAGGAATCAAATCAGTTAGATAGCTATTATCTAAGTAAAAGTTAATAAAGCCCGGTCCTGCAATCTCAATCTTTGAGATAGAAGCCTTGCTTGTGTCGAAATTCTCAATAATCGCTTCCGCAATCGCTCTTGGCGCTTTCTTGGCAACACGCGCAAGCTGCATCGCCATATTCGTTGAATAATCACCATGTGCTTTATCCTTAGGCAATTCAAGGATGACGCTTGGAATTTCTTCTTCTTTCGCCAAGCCGGCTTTAAGGACAGCCTGTTTGATTTCTTCTTTAATTTGATCCTGAATTTCCGTTACGATATTCATTACTTCTTTTCCTCCTTGACCGTTAATGTAAGGTGATAGTGCCCCACATTTTCATCCTGCAAAAATAAATGATAGGAGACCTTGAATTCTTCCTCATTCGTCTCTTTATTGACGGTATGACTTAGGGCATTTGTATGTGTCGATAAATCAAGTGTACCATGAATGCTGTCATATGACCCTTCCGTTACGGAGCCAATTTTGAACAGTTGCTTCATCTTCACTGCACCGCTGCGGATGATGATCATTTCGTTTCCATCATATTTCACCGTCGTATTGATCTTCCCGTTATTCTCTACATGTTCGATGTAACGGACATATGTGGCATTGGGCATATGGTGCAATGTCCCAAAAGTGACCAGTTCGATATTCTCGACATCGTCCTCATGTTCGATTTTCGTCTTCAATCTCACCATGACCTCTTTAGCTGCGTTACTTTTTTCCTCGGTCATTTAATGAATTCCCCCTGGGATTTGTATTAGTACTCAATTCTACAAGTATAAGATATTGAAAAACAGTCTGGCAACTTGTCGGACCATATTTCCTAAAAAACCATGGTCTGTCATGCCTCTTTAGTAGTATGGACGTGCCGCAGGCATTCTTAGCCGTCTTTTTCTTCCAAACTTAAAAGAGTATAGTCCAATCCTATATAAAAGTAAAGATTTTCCCCGAAAGCCAAATTTCTGTTTAAAACAGCCCCGTTTTTTTCATACTACTGGTAATGAATGAATTGACACCAGAGACTAAGGGGGAAGGAATATGTCCAGAACCGAACGCAAAAGAAGAAAACGATTCATCTACCGTGCCATTACATTTGGCACCATACTCGTCACGACCGTCTCCCTCGTCTGCTTGGCCGCCATTTGGACCGGCATCAAAATAGCAGGCGCACCTGAGGTGACCGTTCCGCAAACAACCGTTTATTTAGCAGATGACCTCCAGCCTTTTGGCGAAAGCCATGGTGCACAGAAGCGTTACTGGGTATCTCTTGATCAGATATCCCCTTATTTAATTGATGCGACGATTGCCGTGGAGGACCGCCAATTTTTCTCCCATCACGGGTTTGATTTAAAGCGAATTGCCGGAGCGGTCATTAAAGATGTGGCTGCGCGCGCGAAGGTTCAAGGTGCGAGCACGATTACACAGCAATACGCCCGGAACCTCTTCCTTGGGTCGGAGAAGACATGGACACGAAAGGCAAAGGAAGCATTCTATACACTAAGGCTGGAGGAACATTATTCGAAGAATGAGATTCTAGAAGGATATTTGAATACGATTTATTATGGGCACGGCATGTATGGCATTGAAGCCGCGAGCCATTATTATTTTCACAAAAACGCAAGTGACCTGACCTTAACAGAGGCCAGCATCCTTGCCGGCATCCCAAAGGGGCCGAGCCTCTACTCGCCGATTCATTCACCTGAGAATGCAAAAAGGCGCCAGGAAATTGTACTCCGCTCCATGGAGGCAACCGGTGCTATTACGAAGGCCCAAGGTGAAATGGCACAGCAGGCATTCCAGCATACCGCCTTATATGGCTCTCTTGATACAGAGGATTTAGCGAAGGCCCCCTACTTCCTTGATGCAGTGAACCAGGAGCTTCGTACAGTCCTGCAGGGGCGGGAGGATCTCATCCGCGCCGGCGGCTTGACCGTTTATACAACATTGAACATTGCCCAGCAGGCAAAGGCAGAGGACATCGTGACCGCTCATATCCCGGATAAGAGCGAGCTGCAGGTAGCCCTCGTTGCCATGAATCCTAAAAGCGGCGGAGTAAAGGCCTTGATTGGCGGAACCAATTATGAAAAGAGCGCCTATAACCGTGCAACCCAATCGCTGCGCCAGCCGGGGTCAACCATTAAGCCGCTCCTCTATTACACAGCCCTTGAAAAAGGCTTCACCCCTTCCACAACGATGAGGAGCGAGGAAACAACCTTCTCCTATGATGAAGGGAAAAGCAGCTATACGCCGCATAACTTCCGCAATCACTATGCCAATGAAGCCATCACGATGGCCCAGGCGATTGCTGTATCGGACAATATTTATGCGGTCAAAACCCATCTCTTCCTCGGTCAGGAGGAGCTCGTCAAGGCCGGAAAGCGATTCGGCCTCACCTCCAAAATGACGAAGGTGCCATCGCTCGCCCTTGGTACATCTGGTGTTAAGCCGATTGAGATGGCCAATGCCTATAATTACTTTGCGAACGGCGGCAAGAAGGTCAAGCCCTTCTTCATCACAAAGGTCCTTGATCGTGATGGCAGCACTCTATATGAACGCAAGCCGAAGAAGAAAAAAGCACTGGATCAAGCCAATGCCTATGTCATGACGCAAATGCTCACCGGCGTCTTTGATGAAAAATTAAATGGATACGCCTCTGTCACCGGCTCCTCCATCATCCCGAAGCTATCCCGGCCCTATGCCGGCAAATCCGGTTCAACGGAATACGACAGCTGGATGATTGGATTCACGCCGCAGCTGACAACCGGCATCTGGGCCGGCTATGACCAATCACGCAAGCTTGAAACCAAATACGATAAAACAACCGCTAAGCAAATCTGGGCCGAATTCATGGAATCCTCCCATGAGGACAAGCCTGTCACCGACTTCAAACAGCCAAAAGGCGTAATCGGCGTAGAAATTGACCCCGTCACAGGCATGCTTGCCGATGAAAACTGTCCGGTGAAGAGGATGACCTATTTCAAGAAAGGCAGCGAGCCGAAGGAAATTTGCCCGCTCCACGGACATACTGAAGATAGTACTGATCAGAATTCTGGCACAGATAAAGAGAAACAGCCTTGGTATAAACGCTTTTGGCCGTTTAAGCATGGAGTTTAGGATGAGGAACCGCTGATCCCGAGTTTGGGATTGGCGGTTTTATTTTTGGGTTTTCGTTTTAATCTAGCATTTTCGCTCTTAACCTAGGATTTCCGCCCTTACGGTTAGATTGTCGCCCTTACTCTTATATTTTCTCCCTAACGACCAGGTTTCCGCCCTTAAAACTTGCCGTTCGCTCTTAAATCACCTTTTTGAGAAAATCCCTTTTGAAAATCACCGCCCTGCGGCGCTGAGAAATTAAAAATGGACAAGCTGGAGGTGGTTTTTGAAAGGAATGTTGATTTTTTAAGAGAAACTTCATGAAAAAACAGATTTAATTACGCTGTTTTGATTATAGCGGCCTGTGCCTGCTCTTATTCCTCTAAATATTGATTCGCCAATGCTGGGTTCAAATACCGCCCCATCCCTGTTTTTAGCTTTCTCATGCCAAATTGGCGGTAGAAGTCTTCATTGCCGGTTGTTGATAGCAGATGAACACAGGAGACATCCTTCAGCTGTTCAAGCAGGTTCTTCATGACTGCTCTGGCGACACCCATCCCTTGATTGTCACGATGAACGACTATATCATAAATAGCTGCGTTAAACACTCCGTCGGACATAGCGCGGCCAAAGCCGATGATGCGCCCGTCTGCTTTCGCGATTGCCATCACATTGCTTGCCTCAAATACATGCTTGATGCGTTCATTTGTATGCTTTGTCCAGCCTACGGAGGCGTAGATCTCTCTCATCTCATTCCAATCAGCATGCTCCGTATTTTCATATAGGACGATATCCATCTTAATTCCCTCCGCTCTAATAAAACAAAAATCCCCAAACCGGTATTCGGTTCGGGGATTTTCGTGTCCTAGTTCTACGTGAATGTACAATTTCACGTGATTTTAGTTTACTTTTTTTGGTTGCAGGCGACAAGTGATATGCCAATTAGCCGCCTAATTCCTTCCACCAAGTTCACATTTCTGACACATTTAGTTGCTGCTTCAATTCGTCTGAGGAATTGTTCCATAGGTCTTCATTATGGCTCTTAAGGAAGTCGGCGAGGACTTTCTTTGAGCTGTCGTCCATATGGTCAACGATGATGTGCCGTTTAAGGGATTTATCCATACGGTTTACATGCTCCGGCAAGGATTTATACCCGCGGCGGATTTCTTGGTCAACGGTCATTTCACAGGCTGTTACACCGGCATAGTAAGCACCAGTCGGCGCCTGTTCAATCGTTACCCAGACGAGCCAGTATGGCTTTCCGTTTGGCACCTCTTCTTTGTTCGGCAGGAATTTGATTCGTCTTTCGATTTCACTGCGCGCATGCATGGCACCGATATCGACGAATGCTCTCTTTTCTTCTACATCAACGAAGACAGGCGAGACATTTTCAAGGCTGAGTGCGCCGATACCGTATCCTTTATGGCCGTCTGTCGGATTGTTTTTAATAATATTGAAGGTTGGTTTTTTCTTTTCTTGGCTCATGGTCCAATCAGAAGCCTCCTTTTAATATAAAATCGAATATAATGCATCCCGGATGCTCGGTACAAGATTATAGAGAATAGGGTCAATCGTGTAGTTGCCAAGCGGCGTAATGACAAGAATAAGGAAGATCAGTACCCCATATTGCTCGTACTGCGTCATTTTTGCCCGCAAATCCGGGTTGACAAGGTCCTCTATTATACGATACCCATCTAATGGAGGAAAAGGCAATAAATTGAACACGAACAGCAACACATTGATATTAATGAATATGCTAATGAATTTGAAGATAAAATCTGGGATCATCATTCCGAGATTGAACTGCTGGATGAAAAGAACAATCAAAACCGCCACAAACGCGAGTACGAGATTGCTTAAAGGCCCTACGATAGAGACGATAATTCCGTTCAAACGCGGGTTTTTGAAGAAGAATCGGTTCACAGGTACCGGCTTAGCCCATCCAAATCCAAATAGGATTAGAAAGATGGCCCCAATCGGGTCTATATGTACGAGCGGGTTCAAGGTCAGCCGCCCTTGATTCTTTGCTGTTTGATCACCAAATTTATAGGCCGCATAGGCGTGGGCATATTCATGTACCGTAAAGGCAATTGCCAGCGTGACAAGCATATACGGTAAGTTGGTGATGATATTTTGAAAATCCACAAACATCTCCCTTTCGGCTTGCCTCCATTAGATTTAAGAGGCCAGCTTGCTTTCTCTTTCTATTTATGAAAAACTAATCCCATATCCATGATAACCAAGGAGGAATATCCATGCCATTTGTGACTGTAAAGATGCTTGAAGGACGCACTGAGGAGCAAAAGAAAGCCCTTTGTGAAAAAGTAACGGAGGCGGTTTCTGAAACTACGGGTGCTCCGCGTGAAAATATTACGGTCTTCATTGAAGAAATGTCCAAAAACCATTATGCCCCTGGCGGTAAGCGCTTAAGCGACCAATAAAGCCTGATGGCAAAGAATGGAGCAGAGACTGCTCCATTCTTTTTACTTTATGAATTCATGGATAATGGCTTATTGTTCTCCATCAGTTGGCTGACATAGATAAAGGCCTCTTCCATTTCCTCAGCCGTATAGTTCTGCTTTGCCTTCAGCTCTTGAATCTTCTGAATGACCTCCGGCTTCGTTAAATGGTCAAAGAAAAGGACCGTTGAAACAAGCTCAAGGAAGCGGGCGGGCTTTCCGTTAAGCTCCTTCAGACAGAGGGCAAGACGCTCATCAAGGCTGTCCTTATACAAGGTCAGGAACTCGTGTCCGGCATCGGTCAATGAGTAATCATATTGAAGGTATCCGTTCTCCTTATCCTTCAGCTCCTCAATTAACCCGAGATTGCGCAATTCCTCAATCTTTAGTGTCAATTCCTCTGAGTATGGCCCGTAAAAATGAAATTCAAATTTCTCATGAAATGGATATTGTAGTTTCTTTGATATAAAGATCATCTTTTGAAGCTTTTTTCTTCCAGCAATATGCCCTGCTGCATTTATGGCTGAAAGGATGCGTGCATGATCCTTTAACACCATTCTTCACCTCTTTTGTGTATATTACTCCCACTCGAGTATTCGCTTGATTTCTTCTTTCTCCTGCCTGTGTGTTGACATGTCCCCAAGCATATCGGCAGGGAAATAGAGCTTATGATCTGTTCGCCTTTTACCGGAGATGGCATCCACGATATCCGATTCACGGGACAGCTCCTTCAGCTCTTTCTTCTTCGATAACAGATAGATTGGTACCCGTTCCTCTTCTTCACCTGGACGGTAGAAGTCATATGGAAGGTCAGATGACGAGTCGAGCACTAAATAATAGTCTGGGTCAAGCTCTGCCTTCGCAAATAACTGCGTTAATTCAAGAAGCTTCTTCATCTCTTTATTGGATGGCGTGAACTCAACATATTGGAATAAATCGCGGTTATTGAACCGGCGGCATAGATCACTTAAGATAGGATCCTCTTCTTCTTCCCATTGCTGGAAGTAATATAGCATAACAGCATCGTCCAATTTCAGGTAGTCTTGAAGAGTAACCGTATGGGTAAATAAGGAATTAAAATGATATGGTTCGTGTTTAAAGTGGTAATTTTCTTTATAAAGCTCTTTGGCACGATGGAGGATCTTCGTCAGAATGACTTCTGCGCTCCTCGTAACCGGGTGGAAATAGACCTGCCAGTACATTTGATAGCGGCTCATGATATAGTCTTCTACCGCATGCATGCCGCTTTGCTTGAAGACGACCTGCTCCTCTGTCGGACGCATCACGCGCAGAATACGTTCCATATCAAATTGGCCATAGCTGACCCCTGTGAAATAGGCGTCGCGCAGCAAATAATCCATCCGGTCGGCGTCAAGCTGACTTGAGATTAAGCTGACAACAAGCTTGTTCGCATGCGTCTTCGCAATGACCTCCGCTACTTCCTTCGGGAAATCCTCGTTCACTCTTCTGAGCACTTCATTGACTTCTGTATCGCCGAGGATAATCTTACGCGTGAACATTTCATGGTCCATTTCAAATACCTTCTCAAACGAATGTGAGAACGGTCCATGGCCTAAATCATGCAAGAGAGCCGCACATAAGGATAATAGGCGGTCCTTTGGATTCCATTGCTCCCGCCCGTCAAACACACCGTCCACAATCCGTCTCACAATCTCGTATACTCCGAGAGAGTGGTTGAACCGGCTGTGCTCGGCCCCGTGGAAGGTCAAATAGGTCGTGCCAAGCTGCTTAATGCGGCGCAGGCGCTGGAACTCTTTCGTGTCGACCAGGTCCCAAATGACGCGGTCATTGACGTGCACATAGCGGTGCACCGGGTCTTTAAATACTTTTTCTTCGTTCATTTTCTGCAGAGAATACTCCATCTGATTCCCTCTTCCTTCTCAATCATGTTTTTATTATAGCTTGTTTGATTTAAAAAACATATTCTCGCCTCCTTTTAAAAAATGGTTTTTTTGCCATGCAAAAACCTCCATGCAGCTTCCTGCATGGAGGCAATCCTTACTCTTTCGTTCTGAAATTCCATAACGGAGATCTCGTCCAGCCGCCGTAGCTGTCACTGAGCTCCACATACCAAAAGTACTCAGTATCCTTAGTTAAATCGCGGAGCTTAGCCTTCACCTTTCGATTCTTTTTCCCCGCATAATCACGTCCGATTGCTTTGTTCGTGTAGACATTAACGCCAATATAATCAGTGGCAACCTGCTTATGGATTGGGTTCAATTCAAGCCCTTCAATGGTGAATTCATCCTTCTCCGGCTCAAAGAAATTATGGTCATCTAGATAAGGTGAATACGTCTTTACGCTCAGCCGCTTATGAGCAGGGTCAAAGTGCAGCATCCTCATATAGCCTTGACCGCCTTCAGGACCGCTTTGATAGTCAGCAAGCATCTCATACACCTTGCGCACATGTCCAGGCCTGTCCTTCACCGGGATCTCGGCGGTATGCCGGCTGGCACCTGGGATATGGCCCGCAAGCACAAGCTTGATATTGTCATACCTTCGAACGATTTTATTGAAGACCTGCTTGCCATTATAGGTTCGGCTCCCCTCATCATCCAAATAATTATGGACAGCGAGCACGACATTCCGCTCCGAATAATGGCGCAGCACACGGTCGACCCATTTAAGTGTCTCCCGGCTGGTTTCATGGCCCCAGCCTAAATAGAGGAATAAGAAATCATGACCGCCAAATGACATCAGGTCATAATGGTTTCGATTCTGCTTCGTCCCATTGTAGAACGGGCTTTCATGAAAGCGCCGCTTGCCGAAATAGCGGGCATAATTACGATAATCATGAACAAGATTCCCGACATCATGATTGCCGGATAAGACTCCATATGGAATACGATTCTCATCAAGAATGCTCATCGAACGGTCGGCCACATCCCATTGTTCCTTATCCCAGCGGACATTGACGAGGTCACCTGTATGGATGACATATTCGGCATTCCCTAGCTGATTCTGAATACGGATCCAATTTGTCATGACCGGAAACACATGGGCAAAGGTCTCAGAATAATATTGGGTATCCGACATCCAGACAAGATTAAACGGCCGATTCACTTCATCAACAATCTTATCCTGGATAAGCACATCGACCAGCCCATCCTTCATATAAGTCTCCGGCTCAATGCTTGACCGCAGGGTAAAATCATCCTCCCCATAGCCGTAAACGAGGGCATCCCATCTTGACTGAAGCCTGTTCCAAGCATACATAGTCACCCGCCTGCCCTGGAGGGAATGTCCAACCCACTCAAGCTCCACCTCTTTGAGGGCAGATCCGGGTTCAGCTACTTTTACCTGATAGCGCTGATACGGGAAGCCAGAATCCGCTTCAGTGGTCCAATACTTCCCATCTACCTTGGAGATTCGTCTCAGTTGCCGTCTCTTCACAGGTTCCTCTCGTTCTGTCGTCAATCCCTTCGGCGGCTCCTCAGCTGCAATGTTTGTGTAAGCCTTCATTTGCCCGCCTGCCGCATCATACCGATGGCCGGCATAAAATTTCGCCAGCAGCTTATCATCGGTTGGGTCCTCCACCTTCACACTTAAAGAAGGATGAAGGGAGACGTCCTTCTCCCCCTTTTTCGGGCTGATATGCCCAGAGATGATTGGTGTCTCCTCAACAATTCGAAACGGGATTGTTTTCTTTGCCCGATTACCTGCCGCATCTGTCGCTACAAATCGAACGGTATGCTTGCCTTTCTTCAGCTTGCCGGAGGAGGTGGTGTACGGCAGCTCGATTTCTTTTCCGTCTAAATACCCCTTCACTGATGCGATGGAAGTGATCTTATCCTCCGGGTTGGCAGTAATCGTAAAGGTGCCTTTATAGGTTTTCCCCTTCTCAGGGGTGACTGGATTGAGCTTCGGCGGCGAATTATCGAAGACGGTTTGTGCCTCATACTCCGCTTCCCCTTCTGCCTTAATGAGATGGATTCCATCCTCATAAGCCGATGTATCAATCTCTGCTTGCAACGTCTTAAATTTATCGGCAGAGATATGGAACTCAAATACTTGAATGAGTACGCCCTTCTTCCCAAGTGCCCAAGGATGTTCATCCCGGTAAGCCTTCTTCAACTCATCCCCTTCTGCATTGATACTTTTGACCATCTTTGGCCGAATAATTGTTCCATCATCAAGCAGCAGTTTACTATTTTTGACCGTAAAGCGGTCTGCCTCCTTCACATCTGCGACCTTTCCTGAGCGGTACACCTCCCTTTTCGTTCCGGTATGGATGGCAATCCGGTTCTTCCCGGGCTTCAGCGTCTCAAGCGGAATCGATATTTCATATGGCTGGTACTCGCCCTCTGTCGGTGCAAGCGAGGCAATCAATTGTTTTCCGACAAAGATGGCGCTCTTCTTCCGCTCATCAATTCCAAGCCCCTCAAATACGAAGGCAGCTGGCTTTCCTAATGTTTTTTGCGTGGGAAGCGGCATGCTATCCAATGTTAAATTCAGCTGTTCATCCGCCCAACGCTTATGTACCTGAATCTTCTTTACACCACGCAAAATGGTATTATCCTGAACAGACAGCCCCGGCTTAACAGACTTGTACATCGCTGGATTTCCGACCTTAATGGTCTTAAACCCCTTAGCCGGATAGCGAGTTGTCGTTCCTAAACCATCTGACAACTCGAAAAAGTACTGCACATTTGGCTGGGCACCGTAGATGTCATAACGTGAGATGTTTCCTTGGAAGGTCTCCAATGTTTTCATGGTGAAATTGACGCGGGAATACGTTTTATCCTGCGCCCGTTTATAAAACATTTCCACCCTCTTCGCCTGCTCTCGTCCCTTTACCTCCACCTCAAGCTCAAGGTCTGTCCGTTCAGGGATTTCAGCTGGAAGACTAATTGGTGCAAGGGTCAATTGCGCTCCTGCCTGCTTTTCATTCCATTTGTCCGGTACTTGCTCATGCGTGACCCTGCCAGGCGACGGAGCCGTTTCATCGAGCTGCTTTAGCTTCTTTTTCTTCCCTGAGTGGCGGAAATGTGTATTTCCAGTTTCATATGAAACATAGGAGACGACAGCCCCAGTATCAGTGGCAAGGACGAGCGTATTCTTGCCCTTATTCTTCAAGGACCCTTTTATGGTCGCCAAAAGCTCGACATCCATCTTGTAATGCTTCTTAAATTCAGCCGACGGGCGATCCTTCGTAAGCCATAAAACAGCGGCCTTGCCTGGCGGTACCATCGTCCGCTCCTTCAGATCCCAAGTGCGCATCGTTTCATCCATTGCCAAATAGCGAAGCGCATAATCACCAAGATTCACCGGCTCGCTCGTATTATTGTAGATCTCGATATATTCATACTGCTTCCCGCTCGGGGAAACCTCTGTAATCAGCAGATCCGGTATCTCTTCCCTGTCATGAAACGGAGAAAATCCCGCTCCGAAGATAAAGGCTGCAGCAATTATCAGTAAAAACCTCATTCGATCCCCTTCCCCATCTAAGATTCCTCTTAGTATGGTTCACAGCGACGATTTTATGAAAAGAAGCCGCACCCCAAATTCGGAGTACGGCTTCTGTATTATTTAATCTTCTTTTGCACCTTTTCAATCAATTCATCTTCTGTCAGGGCAGCCACCGGACGGTTGTTCACGAAGGCAAAGGATTTCTTGCGCCCCGGTCCACAGTAGGACTGGCACCCAATTTCGATTTTTGCATCTGGATCAACCTTTTTTAATTTTGGCAGCAATGTTTTTAAGTTTGTGGCTTGACAGTCGTCACATACCCTAAATTCATTCGACATGACCGTCTATCCTTTCTTACCAAAAAATTAGCCCCTAAAAATGCAGGACTATTGGACCTAAAGCGTATTGTATCACTCACACATTCGTGTTTGCAAGAAGGATGTACAGTCTATAAGGCAACGAAAAAATCTAGTAACCTGTATAAAAACTCTCTTATATGCCCATGCTAGAACCATAATTTGCAAATTTATTTTTTATAAGGGAGTTGTAGACATGAAAGTTAGACAAGATGCGTGGACAGAAGAAAACGACTTGCTGCTGGCTGAGACCGTATTAAGGCATGTTCGGGAAGGCAGCACGCAATTAAATGCATTTGATGAGGTCGGCGACAAGCTGAACCGGACGGCAGCAGCCTGCGGATTCCGCTGGAACGCGGTAGTTCGCCATAATTACGAGAAAGCCCTGCAATTGGCCCGCAAGCAGCGAAAACAACGCCAGCGTCTGCTAGGAAAGGACCAAGGCGGCAAGAAGAAAATTCTCTATCAACCACCTGTGCCATCCCTAAGAGATTTCGAGACGGTCACGACAGCCATGGAAGATGAATTAATGGATGTCGAACCAACGGTCCATGAAGAACCTATTACAGCTCAAGAGCCAATCATTGAGCAGCCAAGCTTCTTCCCGATGGTGAATGACTATCAGCAGCAAGAGATCACCATGGCAGACGTTATTTCCTTCCTGCAAACATACGACGGAGACAGCCTGAAGATTCAAGCCTTGCAATCTGAAAATGATCGTTTAAAGCTTGAAATGCGTGATTTAAAGGAGAGAAACCGGGAGCTCCAGCATAAGCTTGATAATGTACAAGAGAACACACATACGATCCAGGAAGACTATGAAACACTCATGAACATCATGAATCGTGCCCGTAAGCTTGCCCTTCTTGAAGAAGAAGAGCGCCAAGCAACGAAATTCAAGATGGACCGCAACGGAAATCTTGAGAAAATTGCCGAATAAACCCCTTCAAACCAGTTCCGATTCTGTGAACTGGTTTTTATTTTGGGGGCAAAAAAAAGATAAGGACAGTGACTGCCCTTATCCTCAAATGCCAAGCTTCTCATTTCGCTCTTGTATTCTCTCTAAATACGACTCATAAACAGGACGTTCTTCCCCGCTTAATCCCCCGCTCACAAGTTCATCAGAGAAACTCTTGATTGATTGGAGGAAGCGTCCGACTACATCCTCTACTGTGAGATTGACCTCCAAAAGCTCGGAAAGGGAGGCCATCACAGCAGGATTAACCTCTGGATAGACAAATTTCGTCTCCTCTCCTCCGCGCGCCCGTGCATAAAATTCCTTGATGAGTGCAGCACGGTCTGCCGCATTTCCGCACACATCCAAATAAATTTGCACAGCAACTCCCCCGCGGATTCTTCGCTGGGAAATGCCAGCAAACTTCTTGCCATGAATGCTTAGATCATAGCTTCCCGGACAATACGAGCCGACAATCTCACCCGCCTCAATCTCTTGATCAAAATCACGGAACATGTGGCAAATGAGCTCCCACATCGCATCATACCCTTTGTTGATGCCAATCTTCCCATTCTCCTCCGGGAAAACGAGCGTCAGGTTGAGGACCCCCTCATCAAGCACGACAGCAAGGCCGCCAGAGTTGCGGACTATGCAGTCATAGTCTTGACTATGCACATAATCAATCCCCTTTTGCAAATACGGAAGCCGCCCATCCTGGATGCCCATGACGACTGTTTTCTTATGAACCCATGCTCTTGCTACAGCCGGAGACAGCCCGCCGCCTACAGCTGCGCATAATGTATCATCTGTCGCGAACGAATCAAGCGCCCGCACATAGAGTCCTGATGTGCTATGGTCAATGATTCTCCATGTACCTTGTCTTAACAAGCTCATCCTTCTCTTCCCTTCAAAAAAACGGCGTCTGCTGGAAATTGAGACGCCGTTCTTGTTCGTTCTTCTATTCTAGATTATCTTATCGAGCCAAGCTTTGAGAAGCCGTAATCAACGCAAGATTGTAGACATCCTCTGCATTACATCCGCGGGAAAGGTCGTTAACCGGTGCATTCAACCCTTGAAGGATTGGACCAACCGCCTCGAATCCGCCTAAACGTTGTGCAATCTTGTAGCCGATGTTACCTGCTTCAAGACTTGGGAATACGAATACATTCGCTGTTCCTTGTAATGGAGAGTTAGGTGCTTTCGCAGCCGCAACAGATGGAACAATCGCTGCATCAAATTGCATTTCTCCATCCACGATCATTTGCGGATCCATTTCATTCACAAGCTTCACGGCATCTGCCACTTTTGTTGTTTCTTCAGATACAGCAGAACCAACTGTAGAGAAGCTTAGCATAGCCACACGCGGGTCAAGGTCGAACATGCGTGCAGTACGTGCACTCTCAACAGCGATTTCCGCAAGGTCTTGGCTGTCAGGAGCAATATTGATTGCGCAATCCGCGAATACATATTTCTCATCGCCCTTAACCATGATGAAGACACCAGAAGTTTTCTTCACGCCTGGTTTTGTCTTGATGATTTGAAGCGCTGGACGAACCGTATCAGCTGTTGAGTGGGCCGCACCGCTGACAAGACCGTCTGCTTTATTTAAGTACACAAGCATTGTACCGAAGTAGTTCTCATCTAATAGAATTTGGCGCGCTTGCTCTTCTGTCACTTTCCCTTTACGGCGCTCAACAAAAGCCGCTACCAATTCATCCATCATTATATAATTAGCCGGATCGTAGATTTCCATGTTCTCAACAGAAACCCCCATATCACTAGCCTTTGCAGTAATTTGTTCAATATTCCCGATTAAAACAGGCACAACTGTCTTATCAGCAGCCAATCTGCCAGCTGCTTCTAAAATACGTTCGTCCAACCCTTCTGGGAATACGATACGCAAGTTATGGCCGGAAACCTTTTCTTGTAAAGTTGTAAATAAATTACTCATCTTCCTTATGTCCTCCTCTAAATGTAACTCTACTTAGGATACTACTATCGTACCTGATTTGTCATTTAGGTTTCTCTACTTTTTTACTGGAAACGCATACAAATCCAACTTCACTAATTTGACACAAACGTGAAAAGAGAAAATATTGGAATCATTATGATATATTAAGGAAAGAAATCAACGAAATACTAGTAGGAGATGATTGAACAATGAGTGAAGCAGCAAAAACTTTGGACGGCTGGTACTGCCTGCACGACTTCCGCACAATCGACTGGGCAACATGGAAAATGGTACCCGCCGACGAGCGTACTGCCGCCGTCAAAGAATTCCTCGACCTTGTCGAAAAATGGAACAAAACGCAAGCTGACCAACAAGGCAGTCATGCTCTCTATACAATCGTCGGACAAAAGGCCGACTTCATGTTGATGCTCTTGCGTCCAACCATGGAAGAGCTGAACGAAATCGAAACAGAATTCAACAAAACCAAACTCGCCGACTTCACAATTCCAGCACACTCATACGTATCCGTTGTGGAACTAAGCAACTACATGGCGAAAGACTCTGACGAAGACCCTTACCAAAATCCACATGTCCGTGCTCGTCTATACCCAATTTTGCCGAAAGCTAAGCACATCTGCTTCTACCCAATGGACAAACGCCGCCAAGGCAACGACAACTGGTACATGCTCTCTATGGAAGAACGCCGGAAGCTTATGTACTCCCACGGTATGATCGGCCGCCAATATGCAGGCAAAGTTAAACAAATCATCAGCGGCTCCGTCGGCTTCGATGACTACGAATGGGGCGTAACTCTCTTCGCAGACGATGTGCTCCAATTCAAAAAACTCGTCTACGAAATGCGCTTCGACGAAGTCAGCGCCCGCTACGGCGAATTCGGCTCCTTCTTTGTCGGCAATCTGCTAGATGAAGAAAAAGTCGGCAGCTTTTTGAATGTTTGATAGGAATGAATTTGAGGCACCCGCTTTTTGAGCGGGTGTTTTTTTGTTGGGATGGAGAAGGAGGGGCAAGTTTTGG
>NZ_JBJEFJ010000130.1:4594-9043 GCF_051873915.1 Pradoshia sp. | reverse complement strand
ATAGCGGTTGCGTGGATGTGTGCGGCATTCGTGGCTGCAGCTGCGCATATATTTATGCTCATTCTCTTCACTGCAGAGGATTTGGTCATTGCACTCAGGGTTGGCGCAATTCACGTAGCGTTCGCAAGGTTCTCCTGTGAAGAAGTCACGGCCTACGACGACATGCTCGACTTGGTTGATTGGCACGGCAATCCGTTCGTCGAAGACATACATTTGTCCGTCCCATAGCTGGCCTTTTACCTCTGGGTCCTTCCCGTAAGTGGCGATGCCTCCATGAAGCTGGCCGACATCCTCGAAGCCTTCACGCACGAGCCAGCCGGAGAATTTCTCACAGCGGATTCCGCCTGTGCAGTAGGTCAGGATTTTCTTGCCTTCAAACATGTCTTTGTTATCACGCACCCATTGCGGAAGCTCACGGAAATTGCGGATATCCGGTTTGATGGAGCCGCGGAAATGGCCAAGCTCATATTCATAATCATTCCGTGCATCCAGGACAATTGTGTTCTCATCCTGCAAGCCTTCAAAGAATTCCTTCGGGCTTAAATATCGTCCAGTCAATTCATTCGGATTGATGTCATCCTCTAAGCTTAAATTGACAAGCTCCGGACGCGGGCGCACGTGCATTTTCTTAAATGCGTGTCCGTCTGCTTCATCGATCTTAAAGACGATATCCTTGAAGCGCGGGTCGTTTTGCATCTTCTCCATATAGGCCTGTGTCTGCTCGTAATCCCCGGACACGGTACCGTTTATGCCTTCATTGGCGACGAGGATTCGGCCCTTTAGGCCAATCTCCTTACAAAAGGCCAAATGCTCCGCTGCAAATTCTACCGGCTCCTCAATGGGAGTGTAGTAATAATACAGCAATACTCTGTACTTACTCATGTGTTCTTACCACCCTAAATTTATATTTGCAAGATATACGTATTAAAAAGGTGATTTTTCAGATACTGTTCTCTTACAAAAGAATATTATAGCAGGGATTAGTAAATTGTACTAATTCGGCAACTTATTGGTAATGAGTCAAGGCTTTAAATAATCAAGGAAGATGCGTTTCATGATGACTAATTGCTCCTCAGACGTTATTTCAGGCGCCGGCAAATCCTCATTTCCTTTCAGAGAAAGCTTAAAGGTGAATACAGAGAAATTACTCAGAATCGTCGATATGATTTGGGCAGCACGCAACTCTTGCTTGATCGTACCGTCATTCTTGCGGGTTTCAATCATTCGAGTAAACACGATGGATATTTCATCCCGCATTTCATTGTACATATTCAGGTCATCAAATGAATCGATTGCGACGGCTTTATAGTTGACGAAATTATCGAGCAGCTTCGGCATGGCACCGTCTTGCTCGGCCATTTGGTCGATAAAGAAATCCATGACAGCCGTCATCATCTCCATGCAGGTGGAGGTACATTCCTCAATCTCCTTTAGGGCACCCAATAGGATGCGGAGCTTTGCCGTCGCCACCTCCTGGATAATGAGCTCCTTCTTCGGAAAGTACCGGAAAAGGGTGGCAATTCCAATCTCAGCCTCCTTCGCAATCTCATCCATCGTTGTATTGTCGATTCCTTGGTGGAGGAATAAGTTTTCTGCCGCTTTCAATATGGTTTCTCTTCGTTTCTTCTTAGCTCGTTCTCTATTGCTTAAATGGCTGGGCATTCCTCAATCACCTCATAAATAAATAGAAAGATGGCATCTTTATTCCATCGTTTCAACCTTATCATAAACTCGAGTTTTTCGAAAATAAACAAATGTAAGCGAATTAATTTACAAGTGTATGAATCTTCTGATAGGATGTTTATAAAGTGATAGTGACACTATCATTTTTATCAAAAAATCTATTTATCTTTTACCTAACAAGGGGGAGAACGGTTATGCCAGCGAGAAAACCAGAGAAATGGGATCGCGAAGTTGACGTTGTAGTCATGGGAACAGGCGGTGCAGCTTTAACCGCTGCCATCACGGCACATGATCAAGGGTTAAAAGTACTAGTATTAGAGAAAACACATCAAATCGGCGGAACGACAGCCTTTTCAGGCGGAGTGCCTTGGATTCCGATGAACCGCTATATGAAGGAAGCGGGAATCGAGGATACACGAGAGGATGCCTTGAAATATATTCGCAGAATCACTGGAGGAAAAGAACCAAATCCAGACCTTCTTGAAACATATGTTGATAACGCTTACAAAGCAATTGATTACTTGCATGAAAATACACCGGTCCGGTTCGCTGTACCGAAAGGCTACCCTGAGTATTTTGGGTATTTCGATGGAACGAAGACTGGTCGTTCACTCGATCCGCTTCCATATGACATGAATGAAATCGGGGAATACGGTGCTTTAATTCGAAATAACCCGGCATTCCCTCCATTGACTCTTGAAGAAGGCGGAGCAAAGGGCGGCATTGACTTCATGAAGATTGCCGAGCGGATGGAGAACAATATCGTCACAATGGGACGTTCCCTTATTGCCTCCATGGTGAAGGGCTGCCTGGACCGAGATATCGAGATTATTCTTGAAACGCCGGGGAAAGAGCTTGTCTTAAATGATGAGGGAGACGTAATCGGACTTGTCGCAGAGCAAGGGGATAAGAAAATCTACATCGGTACATCTAAAGGCGTTATCATGGGCTCCGGCGGATTCGAATGGAATAAAGAACTGATTAAGACGTTCTTAAAAGGGGAAATCACGCATCCGCTTACTCCTTGGGGTAACGAGGGTGACGGGCTGATTATGGCAATGGAGGCAGGCGCATCACTTGGGAATATGAGTGAAGCCTGGTGGTATCCAGCCATGCAGGACCCAACATTCGAATATGAGGACCGTGTCATGAACCAATTGGGCGGCAGCGGACGTTTCGGCCCGAACAGTATTTTCGTCAATAGCAAGGGTAAACGCTTCGTCCATGAAGGGACTACTTATAATGATCTTCCAAAAGCTTTCCATCACTATGACCCAGTCAATGTGGAATGGCCGAATGAGAAGAACAACTGGATGGTCTTTGACCAGCAGTTAAAGGACCGCACAATGATTATTACGATGATGCCGGGCGAAGAGGCTCCTGATTGGGTGCCGCAGGCCGAAAGCATTCGTGAATTGGCGGAGAAAATCAATATTGACCCAGATGCTCTTGAGGAAACGGTGAACCGTTGGAACGCTCAGGTTGAAGCAGGCGAGGATACGGATTTCCACCGCGGTACAACCTTCTTTGAAGGGCTTGAAATTGGCGGAGGAACAGCAGAACGGAATTTAGGCAAGATTGAAAAAGGCCCATTCTACGCAGTGCCTGTCTACTATGGTTCATTAGGCACAAACGGCGGACCGCGCATCAATGAAAATGGCCAAGTACTCAACCATAGAGGAAAGACCATTAAAGGATTGTATGCAGCCGGAAATGCCGCAATGGGTATCTTTGGACAAGCATATGTCAGTGCCGGCGGGACAATTGGCCCAGCTATCACATTCGGCTATCTTGCCGGACTTGCTATCGGCAAGGCAGAGTAAAAGGGAAACCAAATCATTTATTATAAAAACAAAGGGGACGTGTAGTATATGCCAGCAGGTACACATACAGTACAATTACCAGTAGGAATCGAAGAAATATGGACATTCGTGAGCGATATGGATAAGTGGGCGCCGCTTGTTCCAGGATATATCGAGCATGAAATCATCAATGACCGTGAATCCACTTGGGCATTCAAGGGAGACCTTGGATTCATGAAGAAAACTGTTAAGTTGAAAATCGATATTACTGAATGGAAAGAGCCAACGACAGTAACGTTTAATTTGAAGGGGCTTTCCGATAATTTCAAGGGCGGCGGCTATTTCCAAGCAGAAGCTATTGATGAAAATAACACACAAATGACGGGCAATCTTGATATTACAGCAGGCGGTGCGATGGGGCCGATGGTCAATACTATCCTGAAGAATTTCGTGCCGAAAACGGCTGAAGAGCTGACCGTTGCGGTAGCGGATAAAATCAGGGAAGTTAATGGCGTTTCCTTATAAGAATAATGATATGGGCCGGGGGCAAACAATGCTTCCGGTCTTTTTCTTATTTGGTTAGAACCTCTTTTTGAATATAGTGGATAAATTCGGCCTGATCATAGGAGATAAAGAGGGGTTCCTTGGAATCAAATAAAACATAGGCAGGTTCTTTTTTTAGGTCAAGACCAGGCAGTCTGTCCGCTGTTTCGGAGAAGTTCTCAGCGTGCTCAATCGCATCAATCAGCGGATAACCGAGTATATCTTCAAAATCTCCATCAGCCTCTGCACCGATTAATAAGATATGATACTTTCCTTCAGGTGCCACCAATCCTCCAGCGGCGTTTGTATGGTCGAAACGTAGATAATCCTTAAACATGATGTACGGAATCAATAGGATAACCATCAATAATCCTGCAGCTGCAATCCATTTTTTCATCTCCATCACTCCTTTATTCTACAT
>NZ_JBJEFJ010000130.1:0-4494 GCF_051873915.1 Pradoshia sp. | reverse complement strand
AGCTTGGCTGCATGCGGTGAGGACGAGGCTACAAACAGTAAGGCAAAACAGGCAGATACTGAGGCAAAGGAAAAGACGGTTACATATATGGATAAGGAGTATAAGGTTCCGGCGGATCCGACGATTGTGGCTGCAAGTCTTGAATCAATGGAAGACTTGGCCCTTTTGGATGTGAAGCCGGCCGGTGCACTTGCTGTCGGGGGAGAGCTGCCTTCTTATTTAGCTGAGGACCTAAAGGGAGCTGAGCTCATCGGGGACAAGATGCAGCCCAATTATGAGACGATTCTAGGCTTAGACCCGGATATCATCCTTGGTACCTCCAAGTTCCAGGAGGATGTGAAATCACAGCTTGAGAAAATCGCGCCAATGATGCCGATTTCTCATGTATCGACAGACTGGGAAGCCAACTTAACGGCTGTTGCTGAACTGACTGGCAAGGAAGAGGAAGCTGAAAAGATTCTTGAAGAGTACAAGGCTGATGCTGCGGAAGTAAAGAATTCTGTATCTGAGTCCATGAAGGATAAAGAAGTGGTCATCATCCGTCTGCGTGCCGGCAATTTGATGATTTATGGACAGGACTTATATTTAAACCCGGTATTATACACTGACTTAGGTCTAGAGGTTCCGAAAGAAGTAGCTGCTGCAAAAGCACAGGAAGCCATCTCACTTGAGAAATTGGCGGAAATGAATCCGGACTATATCTTCCTTCAATTTGAGGAAAGTGAAAATGCAGATAAACCGGAAGCACTCGATGAGCTTCAAAAGAATGCGATTTGGAATGGTCTTGATGCCGTCAAAGCAGATCACGTTTTCATCAATAGCGTTGAACCGCTTGCCCAAGGCGGAACAGCTTGGAGCAAGACACAATTCCTTGATGCGGTTCAGCAAAATTTGACTAAATAATGCGTATGGATAAGCCATGGAAGACTGCCCCTCCAATGATGATATTGATTGCCGCTCCCTTTATCATGGCAGCGGTAGTCATCTTATCAATCCTGTATGGGGCAAAGGATATCAATATTTCTATCGTCATGGATGCCATCTTCCATTATGACCCGAAGAATGTGGACCATGCGATCATTGTGACCTCAAGGCTGCCAAGAGTATTGGCGGCCTTGTTGGTTGGAGCGTTCCTGGCTATTTCGGGGGCTGTCATGCAGGGGATGACCCGGAATTATCTCGCTTCCCCTTCTATTATGGGTGTTACCGATGGCTCAGCTTTCTTCATCACCATCGCGATGATTCTTATCCCTGGAGCCTCCAATCTGACGATGATTCTCCTGTCGATGGCGGGATCTGCCTTTGGTGCGTTGATTGTCTTCGGGTTTGGTTCCTTGCTCCGTGGAGGCTTATCCCCGGTCCGGCTTGCAATCATTGGTACGGTGATTGGAACCTTCCTAAGCAGCCTATCAGCTGCAATGGCGACGTATTTCCAAATCTCGCAGGATATTAGCTTCTGGTATAATGCCAAGCTCCATCAGGCTGATTTGGATATGCTGCTTTTAGCCTTGCCGCTAGGTCTTGTTGGGTTCATTCTGGCCTTGCTGCTTTCCGGGTCCTTGACGATTCTCTCGCTTGGGGATGAGACGGCCGTCAGCTTAGGCCTGCGCACAACAGTCGTGAAGGCCTTGGCCATGGTGTCTGTCATTGCGATGACGGGAACGGCCGTTGCACTTGTTGGGAAGATTGCCTTCGTCGGACTGATTATTCCGCATATCACGCGCTTTTTGATTGGGGTTGATTATCGCTGGGTCATTCCTTGTGCCGGCGTGATTGGGGCCATATTCCTGGCCTGCTGTGATTTGGCAAGCCGCTTTATCAATTATCCTTTCGAAACGCCGATTGGTGTGGTCACCGCCATTATTGGTGTTCCGTTCTTCCTCTATTTAATCCGGACGAAGGGAGGCGGAAAGCATGCGTAAGAAGAACACTCTCGGCCTCCTGTCTGTGTTTGTTCTATTAATTGCCATAACAGTCTATATCAGCTTGACAAACGGTGCCTTTGATATGACGGTCGGCGAGGTCGTCCGGACATTGCTTCGCATCGAAGGTGACCCGAAATTTGACTTGATTATCTTTGATTTCAGACTCCCGCGGATTGTCATTGCCGCACTTGTCGGCATGGGGCTTGGAGTGGCAGGAACCGTCATTCAAGGTATCACGCGTAACGGGCTCGCTGATTCCGGCATCCTCGGAATCAATGCCGGAGCTGGTGCTGCCATTGTCATCTTTATGTTCTTCTTTCAAGGACAGCTCAGTAATCTGGGCACAGCCGGTATCATGCTGCAGCCGTTATTCGGCCTTGCCGGCGGATTGCTAGCCGCCTTATTGATCTATTTCTTCTCCTTTAAAGGGGGACGGCTTGATACGGAACGCCTTTTACTGACTGGGATAGCGATTGGCTCCGGCTTTGGGGCGCTGTCCTTGTATGTGTCCTTGAAGATGAAATCAGCTGATTTTGAAATGGCGACGGTGTGGATCTCTGGAAGCATTTATAATGCGAACTGGGTTTATATTTTATCCATGCTGCCATGGCTTTTGATCCTGCTGCCGATCATTTACCATAAGGCCCATTTGCTTGACTTGTTTCAGCTTGAGGAAGCGACCGTAACGAGCATTGGCGTCAGGGTGGAGCGGGAGAAATCCATTTTGCTCCTGGCAAGCATTGGTGTCATCAGCAGCTGTGTATCCGTATCAGGCAGCATTTCGTTCATCGGCCTCATGGCCCCGCATATCGCAAGAAGCCTTGTTGGAACAAGGCATCGGGCCATAATCCCAGTGAGTGGGGCAGTTGGGATGCTGTTGGTGCTGCTATCCGACTTTATCGCCAAAACGGCGTTTTCACCGCTTGAAATACCGGTGGGAATTGTCGTCTCGATCATTGGCGTACCATATTTTCTATATTTACTCGTGAAAAGAAAGCACTAGGAGGGAAGCGCTTATGGCAACGATTTTATCCGTCGAACAATTAGAAGCCCGTTATGAGGAACGCACGGTTTTCCGTGAATTGAGCATGGCGATTCAAGAGGGAAGTGTGACGACAATCATTGGCCCGAATGGCTGCGGGAAATCAACCTTGCTAAAGACGATGGGGAGAATCTTGAAGCCAAAGTCAGGGAAAGTATCTCTGCTGGGCAAGAGCTTGAGTCAGATGTCGACGAAGGAAATTGCAAAGAAGCTTGCCCTCCTGTCGCAGAACCCTGTCGCTCCTTCCCAGCTTAAGGTGGAGGAGCTCATTTCTTATGGAAGATACCCGCATCAAAGAAGGGGACACAGCTTAAGTGCGGCAGACTTTGATGTGATGGAATGGGCAATGGAGGTCACAAAAACGCTCGAATTCCGCGAGCGGGAGATGGACCAATTATCCGGCGGACAAAGGCAGAAGGTATGGCTGGCCATGGCTCTCGCGCAGGAGACTGATCTGCTTCTCTTAGATGAGCCGACCACTTATTTAGATATGGCGCACCAGTTGGATGTGCTGAAAATCGTGCGGGATTTAAACCAAAATCAAGCATGCACGGTTGTCATGGTCCTGCATGACATCAATCATGCTGCACGCTTCTCTGATCAGCTTGTGGCGATGAAGGACGGCCAAATCAAGGCAATCGGCAAGCCGGAGGAAATCATGACGCCTGAAGTGCTTCGTGCCGTATTTGACATTGAGGCCCGTATTATTAAGGACCCTTATGATGGTGTTCCAATCTGTCTTGGATATGACTCCGTAACAACGCGTGAGGCTGTCTTATCGAACTAGGAGGCAAGGACATGACACAACAACAGTATCAACTGGAGGATTATGAGCTATTTATCTACAGCCCAGACACCGCTCCGCCTTCTGACGGCTTTCCGGTGCTATACGTGCTTGATGGAAATGCTTTCTTTCATACCGTTTCTAATCTAATTCGTCTTCAATCAAGAAGGCAGGAAAAAACAGGGGTCATCCCGGCAATTGTCTGTGCGGTTGGTTATCCAGGAGATGCCCCATTTCATCCAAGGCGTTTTTGGGATTATACGCCGCCCCAGGACACTTTACATGCACCGAAGAGACCGAATGGACAGCCATGGCCAGCGTCAGGGGGAGCAGATCAATTTCTTCGAACGATGGAAGAGGTCGTAAAGCCGTTTGTGGAAGCTCATTATCCGGTAAACCGATTAAGCCAAACACTATTCGGGCATTCACTTGGCGGGCTGCTGACTCTTTATGCCCTTTATACAAAGTCTGATGCCTATCAGCACTATATCGCAATCAGTCCTTCGCTTTGGTGGAACCGCTCCTTGATGAGGGGGCTTGAGCATGATTACTTGATTTGCTCTGCGGATCATCATCACCGTCTTTTCATGGCAGTCGGGTCAGAAGAGAAGGAGTATTTAATTCAGGATGCGGCTGAGTTATTTGCCAGACTGTATGATTCTAGCAAGATTCAGGTGGAATTTATGGAAGCGTTCGGGGAGAATCATCTATCGGTTGTGCCGACAGTTATGAGCCGGGCGCTG
>NZ_JBJEFJ010000129.1:0-9069 GCF_051873915.1 Pradoshia sp. | reverse complement strand
AAGATGCCCGCTGATGGAAGTTTCACTTTATCGCCATTATCGGCAACAGCCTGAAAAGAAAGAATAGGCTCTCCCTGACCTGCCAGGGAGAGCCATCATTATCGCTTTTTATCAGCCGATTAAGGTCTTAAGACGCTCAAGTAATTCACCTGCAGGAATCTCAAAGCTTTCGCCATTTTTTCTAAGCTTCACTTCGACAATGCCTTCAGATGCCTTCTTGCCGACTGTCACACGAACCGGCAATCCAATTAGGTCAGAATCAGCGAATTTAACACCCGCTCTCTCTGGGCGGTCATCAATGAGCACATCATAACCCGCTCTAGAGAGCTGTTCATATAAGTCTTCACCTAATTGCTTTTGTGCTTCATCCTTCATATTCACCGGAATCAGGTGAACTTGATATGGAGCAATATTTACCGGCCAAATTAAGCCTTTATCATCATTGAATTGTTCTGCAATGGCAGAAACGGTACGGGATACACCAATTCCATAGCAGCCCATGATCATTGGCTTTTGACGTCCATTTTCATCAAGAATCATCCCGTTCATGGATTCACTGTAACGGGTGCCAAGCTTGAAGACATGTCCAACCTCAATCCCTTTTGCGAATTGAATGGTTCCTTGTCCATCTGGAGAAGGGTCGCCCTCTTGAATGAAGCGCAAGTCTTCATATTGTACGGATGGGAAATCACGGTCCGGATTGACGTTCACATAATGGAATCCATCTTCATTGGCGCCGGATACGGCATTTTCCATCATTTCAACAGCTGCATCTGCCACGACCTTCACATCGCTTGTCTTCATGTGGACAGGCCCGAGTGATCCGAAGCTGACTCCAAGGATTTCTTTCGTTTCTTCCGGTGTTGCCGGTTCAACGATTGCCGCATTGAACATATTTTTGAGCTTAATATCATTCAATTCATGATCGCCTCTGACCAATACAACAACAAATTGGTCATCAACCTTCCAGAGCAATGTTTTGATGCATTTCTCAGCCGGTACATTTAAGAAGCTGGACACTTCTTCAATCGTTTTTTGATCTGGCGTTTCGATTTTTTCTAATTCCTTTGCTGCTTCCCCAGCTTTAACGGCTGTATTGACAACAGGCGCCATTTCGATGTTGGCAGCGAAAGTCGATGTATCTGAATACGCGATTGTATCCTCACCGATTTCTGAGAGAACCATGAACTCATGCGTATCTTTACCGCCCATTGCTCCAGAATCGGCAATGACAGCACGGAAATTCAAACCGCAGCGACTGAAGATATTGGAGTATGCCGTAAATAAGCGGTCATAAACCTCATCTAGGCTTTCCTGGCTTGAGTGGAAGGAATAAGCGTCCTTCATAATGAATTCTCTGCCGCGAAGCAATCCGAAACGAGGACGTTTTTCATCGCGGAATTTCGTTTGAATCTGATAAAGTGTCAATGGTAATTTCTTGTAGGATTTAACCTCATCGCGAAGAAGGCTTGTAATGACCTCCTCATGTGTCGGCCCAAGAGCAAACTCACGATTATGGCGGTCATGCATGCGCATAAGCTCCGGTCCGTAGGAATTCCATCTGCCGGATTCCTGCCACAGCTCAGCCTGCTGCAAGGTCGGCATTAATAATTCTACCGCTCCTGCTCGCTCCATCTCTTCACGGATGATTTTTTCTACATTTTGAATTACCTTTAATCCAAGCGGAAGGTAGCTATAAATTCCGCTGGCTGTTTGACGCATAAATCCAGCACGAAGTAAAAGCTGATGGCTTTTTACTTCAGCATCAGACGGCACCTCTCTCAAAGTAGGGATAATCGTCATACTTTGTCTCATTATCATTTCACCTTTCTATCAATCACAATTGGGCTTCATACATAGATGATAGGGGCTTTTACGCAACCCCTATCAAGATTTGTTTATTAAGAAGCTCTGAAGGAATCCAGCCTGCCTGCTGTTCCTCCGTCACATTTCTCTTTTAAAAGAAGAAGCGCTGTATATCATTCCATGTTACCACAATCATCAAGAGCATCAAGAGGGCAAATCCAATAAAATGGACAATTCCTTCCTTCTGCTTATCGATTGGCTTTCCTCGAACAGCTTCGATGGCAATGAACAGCAATCGCCCTCCATCAAGAGCCGGAAGCGGGAGCAGGTTCATAATCCCTAGGTTAATGCTCAATACGCCTGCCCATTTCAATAAATAAATCGTACCTGATTTAGCCACTTCCTCGGTTGATACATAAATACCAACAGGGCCGGATAATTGATCAATATCAAAACCGCCTGTTACTAAGTCTCCAAGTATAATGAAGATCTGTTTCGTCCACAAATACGTTTCCGTAAACCCGTGGCCCACCGCTTTCACAAATGATTTTTCGGTTGGGGCATATACCCCGATAATGCCGCGTTTACCGGCTGCATCCTCCACTAATTTAGGAGTGACGGTCAATTCCTCTGTTGCCCCATCACGTTCAACAATGAAATCTAATTCATTATTGGCGTTTTTCTGGATTGTTTTTTGGATTTCTTCCCAAGATCCCATCTCATCTCCATTAATGGACTTGACGACATCTCCTTCTTTCAATCCTGAGGTGATGGCTGGACCATCCTCTGTCAATTTACCTAAAACAGGATCATTGACGACAACGCCTTGAATCATCCCGATAATCATGAAAATGACAGCAGCTAACACAAAATTCATCATCGGACCCGCAAATATGGCCAATGCCCGCTGTCCGACTGTCTTAGAAGAGAACTGCCTGTCATAAGGGGCTATTTGCAGCTCCAGTCCATCCTCTACGATAATGGCCTTCGGATGAACCTTAAAGGTCTTAAGGGAGTCTTCCTCCCCTTCTTCATAACCGCGAATAATCAATTGATGATCAAGGTCCGCCTCTTCTACTTCAATCATTCTCGCTTCAGGATACTTATCCTTATTAGTGACAATGATCTTATCGACTTCATCCTTTTCATTGCATAAAATACCTATGCGATGTCCAGGCTTCAATTCAATCGCTTCAGCATCCTCTCCTGCCATCCGGACATAACCCCCGAGAGGAAGGAGACGAATGGTATAGACGGTTTCATTCTTTGTAATCGTAAATATTTTCGGACCAAAACCAATGGCAAATTCACGGCAAAGAATTCCTGCCCTCTTGGCAAAGATTAAATGGCCCAATTCATGGAAAAACACCAATCCGCCAAATATGAGGATAAACGCTATTATTGTTTGCACTTAATCGACCATCCTTTTAATATAGTGACTCGATATACGTTCTAGTGTCTTGATCGACCTCTTGAATGGTTTCAAGTCCTGGGTTTTCTATTAGCTTATGTCGCTTCATCGCTTGCTCAATCAGACTTTCAATCGTCAAGAAAGGAATCTTTCCTCCTAAGAATAGGCCAACTGCTGCTTCATTTGCAGCATTTAAAACCGTTGGCATCGTACCGCCTGCTTTGCCAGCTTCATAAGCGTATTGTAAACAAGGAAAGCGGTCAAAGTCCATCTTTTTGAAATGCAAGGCTGCTGCATCAGCCAGATTAAGCCTTTTTGCCGAAACAAGCGGCAGTCGGTCCGGATAGGTGAGTGCATATTGAATCGGCACTCTCATATCAGGTGTTCCCAGTTGAGCAATAACACTTGAATCATGGAATTCTACCATGGAATGAATGATGCTTTCCTGATGAAGCAGCACATCAATTTGCTCATATGGCAGATTAAATAGCCAATGGGCTTCAATAACCTCAAGCCCTTTATTCATCATGGTAGCTGAATCAATGGTAATCTTTGCGCCCATTGACCAGTTCGGATGGTTAAGTGCGTCCCGAACGGTTACATTCGTCAGCTCATCGCGTGTCTTATCCCGGAAGCTTCCGCCAGAGGCCGTGATAATCAATCGTTCGATATTTTTGCTTTTCTCCCCTTGCAGCGCTTGGAAAATAGCCGAGTGCTCACTATCTACTGGAAGAATGGGTGTCCCATACTTTTCTGATGCCGCCATAACGATATGGCCGGCTGTGACGAGAGTTTCCTTGTTTGCAAGGGCAATGGTCTTGCCGGCTTCCATTGCTTTCATCGTAGGAATTAATCCAATGCTGCCCATGACAGCATTTACGACCACATCGCCTTTATGGTACACAGCTGTCTCAATCAGCCCTTCATCTCCATGCATGATGATCACATTCTGAAACTCACTCTTTAAACGGTCAGCATCCTCTTTGTTGAGAACGGAAACCAATTCAGGTTTGAACTCTCTTACAATTGCCCGAATACCATCAATATTCCGCCCTCCTGATACAGCCGTTAGTTTAAATTCTTCAGGGTGATTTCGAATGATATCGATTGTCTGCATGCCAATCGAACCTGTTGCGCCTAGCAAATTGATGTTCTTCAAAACTAATCCTCTCCCAGCATGTCTCCTATAATATCGTTAAAAGATGAAGAAGTGCAGGATTGGCAGGACAAACAGCAAGCTGTCAAACCTGTCCAATATTCCGCCATGACCCGGCAATATATTGCCGGCATCCTTCACACCATAATGTCTTTTATAAGCAGATTGCACAAGGTCGCCTAATTGGCCGAAAACGGCAATCAAGAGCGCGACAATAATCATCTTACCTATATTGTAATCCAATACATTGAAGAAATAGAACAAAATCGATGCAATTATCGCACATGTAATTCCGCCAAAGAACCCTTCAACCGTTTTGTTCGGGCTAATCTCAGGCCAAAGCTTCCTTTTTCCAAGTGAACGGCCGACGAAATAAGCACCTGAATCCGTTACCCAGATTGTGACGAGTACAAATAAGATTGTCGCAAGTCCTGCTTCTCCTGCTCTCGTATGGTAGAAATAATAAAAGGAAATTCCTATGTATAGTACTGACAGCAGCAAAAATGCCGCATCATCATATGTGAAAGCATTTTTGGAGATAACCGTGACAATTAGCAGCAAGAATGCGCCAATAATGAATAAATCCATTTTGTCATATTGAATCATCGAAAAGAACGAATCAAACTCATCCGGAATGAGCAATACCCATAGCATCAGGAATGACAACAGGGTAGATATCGTCATCAACGGGAGCTTCTTCATCTTAATCAGTTCATAAAGCGCAATGGTAGCCATCGCGTAAATTAAGAACAGAAAAGGCAGATTTCCATAGATTAAGATTGGCAAAAACAAGGCCATTGCAATGACTGCCGTAATAATTCTTTGTTTCATGTCTTATATCCTCACCTTCAACATTAGACTCCGCCAAACCTTCTTGAACGTCCTTGAAATACTTCCAAAGCATCAATGAAATGGTCGGCATCAAAATCCGGCCATAGTACGTCCGTGAAATAAAATTCTGTATATGCGAGCTGCCAGAGCATGAAATTGCTCAACCGAATCTCTCCGCTTGTACGGATTAAAAGATCAGGATCCTTCATGCCGCTCGTCATTAAGTAGCTTGAAAAACGGTCCTCAGATAGATCTTCAGCTGTAAGCTTCCCATCTTCTATATCCTTGGCAGCCTGCTTAATTCCTTCAAGAATTTCAGCACGGCTTCCGTAGTTCAGGGCAAAATTCAGCACAAGCCCATCATTATCCTTCGTCTTTTCAAGCGCTGTCGAAACCGCCTTAACCGTATGCAAAGGCAGCCGTTTTTGGTCGCCCATTATTTGGACCCTTACATTCTCCTCAATCAGCTCTGGCAGAAAGGTCCCGAGAAACTCTTCAGGCAGCCGAAGTAAATAATCGACTTCATCCTTTGGTCGTTTCCAGTTCTCTGTGGAAAAAGCATATACGGTCAATACTTTTACACCCAGCTCATTAGCTAGCTTGGTTGTCCTTCTAACCGTCTTCATTCCTTCATGGTGGCCGGCAATTCGTGGTAATGCACGTTTTTTAGCCCATCTTCCATTCCCGTCCATGATGATGGCAATATGCTCCGGTACCTCTCCTTGCTTAACGCGTTCCATTCGTTCATTTATGGTCAGCTGGTCTTCTTTCTTTTTTTCTTTCTTCCATCGAAACATGTTTTTTCCTCCACCAGGTTCACCGTGCGAACCTGTTTATGTGTATGTATTTCATAAACCATTACAATCATACCATAATTATATATCATGAACATTGTGCATATAAAAAGATTGTATAACCGCTACTTACATACAGGTCTATCTACATTATAGGCTAAAGCCCCAAATCTACTCTGTATATGAGAAATTTTGTCCTGCAAGGACAATTTGATATGAAAAAGCCCCTTTTCTAAAAAAAGGGGCTCTCACTGATTTAGATCAATCAGACTTCCATAATTTCCTTTTCTTTATCTTTAGCCATTTGATCGATTTTTGCGATATGCTCATCTGTCATTTTTTGAACATCGTCAGAATAGCCGCGGTGAGCATCTTCTGTGATTTCGCCATTTTTCTCGAGCTTCTTCAAATCGTCATTTCCATCACGGCGAACATTACGGATAGCAACCTTTGCTTCTTCCGCTTCTTTCTTCACTTGTTTAACAAGATCGCGGCGGCGTTCTTCAGTTAAAGCTGGTACACTCAAACGAATGATGGACCCATCATTGACAGGGTTCAGCCCTAAATCTGATTTAAGAATGGCTTTCTCGATATCACCAAGGATGGATTTATCATAAGGCTGAATCACAAGCATACGAGCTTCTGGTACGCTAATAGAAGCCATTTGGTTAATCGGTGTTGGAGCACCATAATAATCAACCGTTAATCGGTCCAGCAATGATGCGCTGGCACGACCGGCACGAATAGAAGCCAGCTCACGTGAAAATGCTTGAATGCATTTGTCCATTTTTTCCTTTGTATTAGAAATAACTTGCTTTGCCATTATTTATTCCCCCTAACAACAGTCCCGATAGTTTCGCCAAGTACGGCGCGCTTAATATTTCCTTCTTCCATAATTGAGAAGACGATTAGTGGAATATCGTTATCCATGCAAAGTGATGACGCAGTTGAATCCATGACCGCCAAACCATCCTTGATTAAATCAAGATAAGATAATTGGTCAAACTTCACAGCATTGCTGTCTTTTACCGGATCAGCGCTGTATACGCCGTCAACATTGTTTTTGCCCATAAGGATAACATCTGCTTCGATTTCAGCAGCTCGTAAAGCTGCTGTTGTATCAGTGGAGAAATAAGGGTTGCCTGTACCTGCTGCAAAAATAACAACACGGCTCTTTTCTAGATGACGAATGGCTCTGCGTCTAATATAAGGCTCTGCAACCTGACGCATTTCAATGGATGTTTGCACACGTGTTCCAATGCCCTGCTGTTCTAGGCTGTCTTGTAGAGCAA
Source organism: Pradoshia sp. (assembly GCF_051873915.1). Lineage (NCBI taxonomy): Bacteria > Bacillati > Bacillota > Bacilli > Caryophanales > Bacillaceae > Pradoshia > Pradoshia sp. The sequence continues at coordinate 1,779 of NZ_JBJEFJ010000129.1, read as the reverse complement.
GGGAATTCATGACAGTCGCAAGCATACCCATGTAATCCGCAGTTGCACGGTCCATGCCCAGCTCGCTTCCCGTCTTCCCTCTCCAAATATTGCCCCCGCCAACGACAACGGCTACTTCTACGCCCAATTCAGCTACTTCCTTTACCTGTTTCGCAATGGAAGAGATGATAACCGGGTCAATCCCGAAGCCCTGCTGCCCTGCGAGAGCCTCTCCACTTAACTTTAATACAACTCTTTTATACTTTACGCTGCTCATATAAACCTCCACCAATGTTAAAGTAGGAACCAATTATATCGTCCATAATTATTTTCCCATACATCTCAATTCTTGTGCAAAAAATCTTCCTGGAAAGAATACTTTCCGTTTGCTTAAAGAAGAATTCTTGAAAAATAGGGAACACAATGTGTTCCCTATTTCATCTTCTTGCTGTATCTGCTTTAGATTAATTAGTCTTTTTTAACTTGGCTCATTACTTCTTCAGCGAAGTTATCTTGTTTCTTCTCGATACCTTCCCCAACTTCGTAACGAACGAATTCTACGATTGTAGCACCGTTAGCTTGTACATATTGACCAACTTTTTGATCAGGGTTTTTAACGAATGTTTGATCCAATACGCAGATCTCTTCGAAGTATTTGCCAAGGCGTCCTTCAACCATTTTCGCAACGATTTTTTCAGGTTTGCCTTCGTTTAACGCTTGTTGAGTCAATACTTGACGCTCATGTTCTACTTCTTCAGCAGTTACTTGGTCGCGAGAAACGTATTTAGGGTTTAGAGCAGCGATGTGCATAGATACATCTTTCGCTACAGCTTCATCAGCAGAACCTTCGATGATTGTCAATACGCTGATACGTCCGCCTTGGTGAATGTAAGCACCGAATGCGCCGTTTTCAGGTTTTGTTTTGATTTCGAAGCGGCGAAGTGTGATACGCTCTCCGATTTTAGCGATTGCAGCATTGATGTGATCTTGAACAGTCGCACCATTTTCCATTGTTTGTGTAAGAGCTTCTTCAACAGATGCTGGTTTGCTTGCTAATAGGTGAGCAGCCAATTCTTTTACAAGAGTTTGGAACGCATCGTTTTTAGCAACGAAGTCAGTTTCAGCGTTTACTTCAAGGATAACAGCTTGTTCGCCGTCTACAACGATAGAAGTTAAGCCTTCTGCAGCGATACGATCGCCTTTTTTAGCAGCTTTTGCGATACCTTTCTCACGAAGGTAGTCGATTGCTTTATCCATATCTCCGTTTGTTTCTTGAAGAGCTTTTTTGCAGTCCATCATACCTGCACCAGTTTTTTCGCGTAATTCTTTAACCAGTTGAGCTGTAATAGCCATTTGGTCTTCCTCCTTTAATTGTCCATAAAATCAGTATGTAGCAGTATAAGTTGACGTATACACTGCTTCTTTATTTCAAAAAAAGGTGATAAAAGGCACCATCCTCTTATCACCTTTAAAAAATCAATTAAGCATTTTCTACTGTAGTAGCTTCTTCAGCTTCTGCAGGAGCTTCAACTTCAGCTGCTTCTGCAACTGGAGCTGTTTCTTCACCTTGTTTACCTTCAAGAATAGCGTCAGCCATTTTTCCAGTAAGCAATTTAACAGCGCGGATTGCATCATCGTTCGCAGGGATTACATAATCGATTTCATCCGGATCACAGTTTGTATCAACGATACCAACGATAGGGATGTTCAATTTGTGTGCTTCTGCAACAGCGATACGCTCTTTGCGTGGGTCAATGATGAACAATGCATCAGGGATTTGTTTCATATCCTTGATACCGC
>NZ_JBJEFJ010000128.1:0-9093 GCF_051873915.1 Pradoshia sp. | reverse complement strand
CGCCGATGGTAGTTGGGGCTCACGCCCCTGTGAGAGTAGGACGTTGCCGGGCACATACCTTATACTATTCCGCAGTAGCTCAGTGGTAGAGCATTCGGCTGTTAACCGAACGGTCGTAGGTTCGAATCCTACCTGCGGAGCCATTTCTTGCTCGATTGTGCTTCCATAGCTCAGCAGGTAGAGCACTTCCATGGTAAGGAAGAGGTCAGCGGTTCGAGCCCGCTTGGAAGCTCTCGATTGCAGTTATGAAAAAGAAAGAGGCCCCTTGGTCAAGCGGTTAAGACACCGCCCTTTCACGGCGGTAACACGGGTTCGAATCCCGTAGGGGTCACCATTATCTATATGGAGGATTAGCTCAGCTGGGAGAGCATCTGCCTTACAAGCAGAGGGTCGGCGGTTCGATCCCGTCATCCTCCACCATTAAAATTACCAAACATTTCTTGGTGAAAGTGAACGAAATATCGTTTATACTAATAAATGTCTTATGAAACGTTGATATTATGCCGGTGTAGCTCAATTGGTAGAGCAACTGACTTGTAATCAGTAGGTTGGGGGTTCAAGTCCTCTTGCCGGCACTCTTAATAATCGGAGGGGTAGCGAAGTGGCTAAACGCGGCGGACTGTAAATCCGCTCCTTCGGGTTCGGCAGTTCGAATCTGCCCCCCTCCACCATTTCTTATAAGAAACATCCAACGGACAAAAGAGATTGTCCCTTTTTCTTTTTATTGGGCTATAGCCAAGTGGTAAGGCAACGGACTTTGACTCCGTCATTCGTAGGTTCGAATCCTGCTAGCCCAGCCAATATGAGAGCCATTAGCTCAGTCGGTAGAGCATCTGACTTTTAATCAGAGGGTCGAAGGTTCGAGTCCTTCATGGCTCATTTTGCGGAAGTAGTTCAGTGGTAGAACACCACCTTGCCAAGGTGGGGGTCGCGGGTTCGAATCCCGTCTTCCGCTCCAATGAATAATAATAGTTAAACCTTAGTTGCAATGCAATTAAGGTTTTTTTGTGTGCATCCTGCATAGGCGAAAACTTGGTGGTACAAGTCCACTACAGGCTTGGCAATAGGAACGGTTAGCGAAAGGGAAGGCGGCTATTGTGAGGTAGTGGCTGAAAGAAGCTGGACGCAAACTCCCGGACGGACGAACAGAAACTAGATACAAGGCTGGCTTAGGTCAGATGAGCCTGCACAACAAGACGAAGTCCAATACTGCCCGAAACCTAATGGAGGAAAGTGTAAACTAGGCATTCCAACCGTTATCGACCGAATGCTTCAACAAGCTATCCATTTCCAAGAGTTACGTCCTTCACCGCTCCTTAACAGATAAAGAGCTGGCACGTCACGGATATGAAGACATATCTGTGAAATACCAGCTCATTTACTCAAGCTATTGAACCGCCGTATACGGATCTGTACATACGGTGGTGTGAGAGGGGAAATTCAAGTGAATTTCCCCTTTACTCGATTTTTAAAGGGTACGAATATAAGAATAAATCATTTTATACATTGCTTGTCATATGAGGCAACAAAGCCTACAATTGAGGAGAATGGAGCAAGAGCGATTATTAGAGGACATGAAAAGAAGCAGCATCCTGTATATAGAGGACTACTGCTTTTTGTATACGTACCTTGTTTGATTTTGATACTGATTGATTAACGAATCAAGTTCAGTACTAGCCTTAATGACATCAGAATCGACCATTGAAGAGTGAGAAGCCAATGTAATCATCCGTTGGCGGTATTTCTCAATATCCTTCATTAATGTATGTAGTTCCAATTCGTCACTCCTTACTTACCATATATATTCCTTTTTTACCCAAAATTTTCAAAAAATAAACACTTTCTTTATTCATTTTTATAAAACATGCTAATAAATGAAACTTTTTTCTAGGGCCAGGCGTATATAAGCAAAAAGGCCGCTAATGCGGAGGATGGGAAATTTGGAAGGACTAATAAAAGAAAGAATCCAACAAGTGCGTGATGGAGACCAGCGTGCCTTTGAGGATATAGTTGAATTTTATAAAGACAAGGTATTCCAATTATGCTATCGCATGCTTGGAGACCGCTATGAGGCTGAGGACGTCGCACAGGAGGCCTTTCTTCGGGCATACGTAAATATCCATACATTCCAGATGAACCGTAAATTCTCGACTTGGTTATACCGGATTGCGACGAATCTTTGTATAGATCGAATTCGAAAGAAGAAGCCGGATTTCTACTTGGACGCTGAGGTGGCTGGAACGGAAGGGCTTGATATGTATTCTCAAATTCCCTCCGCTGAGAAACTGCCTGAGGAGGAGCTCGAGAACCTGGAGCTGAAGGAAAGGGTTCAGCTGGAGATTCAAAAGCTTCCCGAGAAGTATCGAGCAGCAATTGTGCTGAAGTATGTGGATGAGCTTTCCTTAAAGGAAATCAGCGAGATTCTCCATTTGCCGATTGGAACAGTCAAGACGCGAATTCATAGAGGAAGAGATGCATTGCGCAAATCAATGCAATCTTTATAATGAGGTGAATGATAATGAGACAATGTCCGGATGATATCGAGGAATATATCCATGATTATCTTGATGGAGAGATTGATAAGGAAAAAGCAAATATACTCCTGGCTCACATCGCGGACTGTGATGAGTGCATGCTGACATTTCAGGAGCTGAACAGAACGATTGCCTTGCTGCAAGGTTCTCATATAGAAGCACCAGCTGGCTTCACAAACAAGGTTATGGATTGCTTGCCAAAGCAATCTCGCAAGATAAATATGAAAAGATGGCTTCAGCGAAATCCTGTCTTGATTGCTGCCTCCATGTTCCTCATGCTGATGGGTGGAACGATGTTCTCCTATTGGGGAGAAGAACAGCAGTTTTCCTTCTCGAAGGATCCAGATATCGTCGTAATGGGTCAGACCGTTATTGTTCCAGAGGGCAAGACGATTGAAGGAGATATGGTCGTCAAAAATGGCAATATTAAGGTTGAAGGAACCGTCCAAGGTGATCTAACCGTTATTAACGGGGAGAAGTATCTTGCCGGAGCTGGAGAGGTAACAGGAGATATAGAAGAGATTGATCAATTATTTGAATGGGTTTGGTATAACATTAAAGAAACCGTGAAAAATATAATTGAATAAGACCTCGTGATAAATTGGTGGACCTTCCGGATGGAGGTCTGTTTTTTTGAACACACAGATTAGACTGAACTGTTAGAGTTTGTCCGACAGTATGTTATAATAATGGAGTTATATGTATGGACGGGCATAAGAATTAAAAGCCGTCAATGGGAAAGGACATGACTGGAGGACATGACATGCCGTTTCTAGAGAATTTTTCTTTATTAGATTATATAATCAGTATCGCAGATATATTTCTGGTCTGGCTGGTATTTTATAAATTATTGCAAATTATACAAGGAACAAAGGCTGTACAGCTATTAAGAGGGATCATCTTAATCATCGGCGTACGGTTTGCAAGTGAGATTATTGGGCTTAATACGCTGAGTTACCTTATGGAGCAAACGATGACATGGGGGGTACTCGCCATTATCATCATCTTCCAGCCTGAGCTTAGGAGAGCCCTTGAGCAGCTGGGAAGGGGCAAATGGTTCCGCTCCACGAGTATTGAAGATAATGAACATGAGCAAATGATTGAGGCCATTGTGAAGTCTACAAGCTATATGGCGAAAAGGCGGATTGGTGCTTTGATGTCCATTGAACGAGAAACAGGCCTGAATGACTATATTGAGACAGGAATTTCACTTGAATCAAAGGTGACCTCTGAATTGCTCATTAATATCTTTATTCCGAATACGCCGCTTCATGATGGTGCAGTGATTCTGAAAAATAATCAAGTTGCCGCGGCAGCATGTTATCTGCCTTTATCTGAGAGTCCATTTGTTTCAAAGGAGCTTGGAACACGACATAGGGCAGCACTTGGCATTAGTGAAGTAACAGACAGCATTACCATTGTTGTCTCAGAGGAGACAGGCAGTGTGTCTCTCACGAAGAATGGAGAGCTCTATCGGAATCTTTCTCTGGATGAGCTTCAAAACATGCTGGAAAATGAATTGACGATCAGCAATAAAACGACTTCTTCAAATCTTTGGAATTGGAGGTCGAAGAGAAATGGATAAAATCACATCGAGCGGATGGTTTATGAAGGTCGGCGCGTTTGTGATAGCGTTCCTGCTATTTATTTCTGTCAACAGTACTCCTGGAAATATTACAAGCACACAATCAAAGGAAGGGTCCACACTTATTAATGATGTACCTGTTGAAATATACTATGACACAGACAATTTGATTGTCAGCGGTGCTCCAGATACAGTGGGGATTACTCTTGAAGGTCCTGAAAGTATTGTAATGGCTACACGCAATAAGATGGACTTTGAGATCTATATAGATTTATCCAATGCAGAAATTGGCTCTCAAAGAGCGCCTATCGAAGTGAAGGGCTTGTCTGATAAGCTGAATTATCAGCTAACCCAAGCTTATGTGGATGTAGATGTCGAGGAGAAGGTGACAGAGGAATATAAAGTCGAGGCGGAGTTTGATAAGAGTGTTCTAGGTGAGGGCTATCAAGCCGGTTCACCGGTCATTGACCCTGCAAAGGTGCAAATCACGGGTGCGAAGAGCTTGGTTAATCAAATTGCCATAGTCAGAGCTGCAGTGAACACAGATGGCAATGTGACAAAGGATATTAATACTGAGGCGGCTGTTCAAGCATATGATGCCAATATGAATAAGCTGGATGTCATCATCAAGCCGGCTTCGGTCAATATTACAATCAATATTAGCAGCCCATCGAAGGAGGTTAACTTGAAGGCGGTTCAAAAAGGGACAGAGCCTAAGGGAGTCACCATCGAGGATGTAAAGCTGGATACCGATAAGGTCACCATTTATGGAGATGTATCTGTTCTGGATAAAGTGAAAGAAATTGAAGTACCGGTGGATATCAGCAGCATTAAAGAGGATACCACGCTAGAGCTGCCGGTCAGCCTCCCAGACGGGGTAGTTGGCTCATCAACTGATACGGTGAAGGTCACTATTGATGTTAAGGAAGACGAAAGTGAGGACAAAGCTGAAAAGGAAGAAGAGGCAGCTTCGACAGAGATAAAAGAAGCTACCGAGACACTCGCTGGCATTCCAATTGGCATCCTAGGGCTGGATGAGAATTTATATGAGGCCAATTTCATTAAGCCAGAGGGCGGGGCTGTATCAATAGAAGTAACAGGGGATGAATCAGTCCTCAAAACATTAAAGACGAGTGATATTACAGTCTCAGTGGATGTTACAGGTCTTGAGGCAGGGGAGCACCAGGTTACAATGAATGTGACAGCACCTGATGAGGTTCATTGGGAGCTTCCCAACGACAGCAAGACCGTAAACATAGAGTTATTAGAAAAGAATTCAGAAGGATAAAATCCATTTTCTTTCATGCCCGCGGGCTGAAAAGAGAGGATATCTAGAAGGAGAGATTTGAACATGGGTAAATATTTCGGTACAGATGGTGTGAGGGGTGTAGCGAATAGCGAACTGACACCTGAGCTTGCTTTTAGGCTAGGCCGATTTGGAGGATATGTATTAACCAAGCATACAGATGAGCGTCCTAAGGTGTTAATTGGACGTGATACCAGGATTTCCGGCTATATGCTGGAGAGTGCACTGGTAGCAGGTCTTCTCTCTATAGGAGCAGAGGTTATGCGTTTAGGCATCATCTCAACCCCAGGCGTAGCTTATTTAACAAAAGCTCTAGGTGCACAGGCCGGAGTCATGATTTCTGCCTCACATAATCCTGTAGCGGATAATGGTATCAAATTCTTCGGCTCTGATGGATTCAAGCTGTCTGATGAACAAGAGGGAGAAATCGAAGAGTTACTTGATATGGAAGCGGACGAACTTCCACGCCCAATCGGTGGTGACCTTGGTACAATCAATGACTTCTTTGAGGGTGGACAGAAGTATATTCAATACTTGAAGCAAACAGCTGATGAAGACTTTACAGGTATTCATGTGGCTCTTGATTGTGCACATGGTGCCACATCCTCTCTTGCGACGCATTTATTTGCTGACTTGGATGCAGATACCTCTACGATGGGGGCATCTCCGAACGGATTGAATATCAATGAGGGAGTTGGATCTACTCATCCTGAACAGCTGGCTCAATTCGTCCTTGAAAAGGGAGCAGATATTGGTCTTGCTTTTGATGGCGACGGCGACCGCTTGATTGCTGTTGATGAAAAAGGCCAAATCGTTGACGGTGATCAAATCATGTATATTTGTGCGAAATACATGAAGGAGCATAACCGCTTGAAGCAAGGCACAGTCGTGTCAACAGTCATGAGCAATATGGGCTTCTACAAGCAGCTTGAGGCTAATGAAATTAAGAGTGCTCAAACAGCTGTCGGTGACCGCTATGTAGTGGAGGAAATGAAAAAAGGCGGCTACAATCTCGGTGGAGAACAGTCCGGTCATATCATTTTCCTTGATTACAACACAACAGGAGACGGATTATTAACAGGTGTGCAGTTAATTAATATTATGAAGCTGACGAAGAAGCCATTGTCTGAGCTGGCTGCTGAGATGACCGTCTATCCGCAAAAGCTTGTGAATATCCGGGTTACAGATAAGCACCATGTAACAGATAATGAAAAGGTGAAGGCAATCATTGAGCAAGTCGAAGGGGAAATGAACGGAAACGGCCGTATCCTCGTTCGTCCTTCTGGAACAGAGCCGCTTGTTCGAGTCATGGCTGAAGCACCGACACAGGAGCAATGTGATGCGTATGTCGACCGTATCGCAGATGTCGTTCGAGCAGAAATGGGATTGGAAAATTAGGCAGAGTGAATGATGCATAAGCGGGGGCAAACCTCCTGCTTATGCATATTTTATATTGGAGCGGGTATACAAGGATTGTTTGACTATGTATTGGGTAGAATTCTGAATTGACTGATTGAGTTGAACCGTGTATGCTAGGAAGTGATTCTAAAAATAGAATGGAGGATAGAAGTCGGGTTTTCTGTATAAGCGCCAGAACTAAACCCATGTGGTGGGATTTAGTTGACGAGGTGGAGGTTATCGAAATGTTCGGCGGGAGCCTCCCAGCTTACATGTGCGGGCTGCAACTCTTTTTACCAAAACAGTTTGGCGACAAACTGGACAGAATAAAGAGAGAAGCACATAACAAATTTGCTGATCAGAGGTAAGGGGGCAAGAATGCCCCTTATTAATATAGAGAGCATTCTTGTTCCCTTCTTCTTATTATAGGAGGATAAACAAGTATGTGTGGAATTGTAGGATATATTGGACATCAAGATGCAAAAGACATTTTACTAAAAGGCTTGGAAAAGCTTGAATATAGAGGATATGATTCAGCGGGTATCGCGGTCATGAATGAAAACGGCGTACATGTCTTCAAAGAAAAGGGACGTATAGCGGATCTTCGCGAGGTTGTTGACAGCAATGTAAGTACAACAAAAGGAATTGGTCATACACGCTGGGCAACTCATGGGGAGCCTAGCTGCAGGAATGCCCACCCTCACCAAAGTGCCAACAAGCGTTTCACTATTGTGCATAACGGTGTAATCGAGAACTATGAGCAATTAAAGAAAGAATACCTGGAAGGCGTTGAACTTTTGAGCGACACGGATACGGAAATCATCGTGCAGCTTATTAGTAAGTTCGTCGAAGAAGGGTTATCTGTAGAAGCGGCTTTCTCTAAGACGCTTACTTTATTGCATGGTTCTTATGCGATTGGCTTATTGGATGAACAAGATGCAGATACAATTTATGTCGCGAAGAATAAGAGTCCGCTTTTAGTAGGTGTAGGACTTGGATTCAATGTTATTGCAAGTGATGCAATGGCGATGCTTCAAGTAACAGATCAATTCGTTGAGTTAATGGATAAAGAAATGGTTATCGTCACAAAGGATGACATCACCATTAAAGAACTTGACGGAAAAGTTGTTGAGCGTGAGCCATATACTGCAGAGCTGGATGCTAGTGACATTGAAAAAGGTACGTACCCTCACTATATGCTTAAAGAGATTGATGAGCAGCCGTTGGTAATGCGCAAGATTATCCAGAACTATCAGGATGAGTCTGGCGATTTGACAATCGACCCGGCAATCATCAATGCCATCAATGAGGCAGATCGTCTCTATATCATTGCTTGCGGAACGAGCTATCATGCTGGTTTAGTTGGTAAGCAAATGTTTGAGAAAATGGCAAAGGTTCCAGTAGAAGTGCATGTAGCATCTGAATTCAGCTACAATATGCCTCTTCTCTCTGAAAAGCCATTGTTCATCTTCATCTCTCAAAGCGGTGAGACGGCAGACAGCCGTGCCGTATTGGTCCAAACGAAAGAGATGGGCTACAAAGCGCTTACTATCACGAATGTACCAGGCTCAACATTATCACGTGAAGCGGATTACACTTTGCTCCTTCATGCAGGCCCTGAAATTGCCGTTGCCTCAACAAAAGCTTATACAGCACAAATGGCTGTATTAACCATTCTTGCTTCTGTTGTCGGAAAAGCAAAAGGACAATTGGGAGACTTCCAGGTCGTGAAAGAACTCGGCATTGTTGCTAATGCAATGGAAGCTCTGTGTGATGATAAAGACCGCTTTGAAATGATCGCGCGTGAATATCTATCCGTAACACGCAACTGCTTCTTTATCGGTCGTTCAATCGACTACTATGTATGTCTAGAAGGAGCACTCAAGCTAAAAGAAATTTCTTACATTCAGGCAGAAGGATTTGCTGGCGGCGAATTGAAACACGGTACGATTGCCCTTATTGAAGAAGGCACGCCGGTAATCGCACTTGCAACACAAGAAGACGTTAACCTAAGCATCCGCGGCAACGTAAAAGAAGTTGCGGCACGTGGTGCACACACTTGCATCATCTCTATGCAGGGACTTGAGCAAGAGGGAGACGCTTATGTATTGCCTGAAATCAATCCAATGTTAACACCTCTTATCTCTGTAGTACCATTACAGTTAATTTCTTATTATGCTTCCCTTCACCGCGGCTGTGACGTAGATAAACCACGTAACTTGGCTAAATCGGTGACAGTGGAATAAGGTTAGATGTAAACCGACCAAAAT
>NZ_JBJEFJ010000127.1:0-9263 GCF_051873915.1 Pradoshia sp. | reverse complement strand
CTACCAATCCGTGATTTTAAGATTTAAGGGCGAATTCCTTCTATTTAAGGGCGAAAACACCTCATTTAAGGGCGAACGGGTATTTTTAAGGGCGAACAACTAAGGTTATGGGCTAAATCCGAGGTCTATGGGCGATAAATCTCAGGTAAGGGCGAGAACTGCCTGCCGAGCAGATACCCACTTAGGACCAAGCCTGTGATAACTCCAGCCTAGCTAATTCAAGCTAACCTACGAAGGAATCCGAGTTTACTAGAATCCCTTCTGCTTCTCCATATAATTCCGTCCTCCTGCCTATAAAGGTAAATTGGCTTTACGCACAAAAATAAGGTACACTTTAATAATAAAATATTAAAGCATGGTGAATGACTGTGACGGAGTATCAATTATTATGTAAGAACGAACAGGAGACGAGGCAGCTTGCTGAGGAGATTGGCAGACGTCTTGTTCCGGGTTCAGTAGTGGCGCTTGAGGGTGACCTTGGTGCTGGCAAGACAACCTTTACAAAGGGAATCGCTAAGAGTCTAGGCGTGACACGGACAGTGAATAGTCCAACGTTTACGATCATGAAACAATACAAAGGAAATATGCCGCTTTATCATATGGATGTATATAGAATTGAGAATGAGGATGAGGATTTCGGCTTTGAGGAGTTCTTCGAAGGCGATGGGGTGACCATTGTGGAATGGGCTCATTTAATTAAGACACAATTGCCGGATGAGCTGCTGACCTTGTATTTATATCATGAAGGGGATGAGCAGCGCAGGATCAAGGCTGTACCCCAAGGTGAATTTTATGAAAAGTTGTGTGAGGAGATTTTTTAAATGAATGTATTAGCCATTGATACATCGACGAATGTTCTTGGAGTGGCTGTTGCTAATGAGCAAGGAATTATCGGTGAGCAAATAACTTATACAAAGAGAAATCATTCTGTACGGGCGATGCCTACTGTGGAAGCACTGCTTAAAGAGTGCGGGATGAAGCCTGCTGACCTTAACAGGATTGTCGTCGCTAAGGGGCCTGGTTCCTATACAGGTGTGCGTATTGGCGTGACGATTGCGAAGTCACTAGCCTGGAGTCTGGGTATAGAGCTCGTCGGTATTTCAAGCCTTGAGGCGCTTGCGCTGAATGGGCGTTATTTTAACGGTTATGTGTGCCCGGTATTTGATGCACGACGAGGCCAGCTGTACACGGCGCTCTTTAAAGCGGAGAATGGGAAGATTACACGGATACAGGATGATCAAAATGTACTTGCGAAGGACTTCGCGGATGGATTGAGGAGGCTGGATGCACCTGTTCTCTTTGTTGGAAGTGATGCCTCCATTCATGAGGAAACATTCAAGGAGGCATTGGGAGACAGGGCGTTCCTTGCACCAGCGCCGCTTCATCATGCTCGCGCAGGTGAGCTTGCGATGCTGGGAATGCAAAGACCGGCAGAAGAGATTCATTCATTTGTACCGAATTATGTGCGTTTAGCGGAAGCAGAGGCGAAATGGTTAGAAGCTCAAGAGAAACAGAGGGAAGAATGATGACCAATCATACAGTGATGTTTCGGGCAATGACACTTGAGGATTTAGATGATGTGATGGAGGTTGAGCATGCCTCCTTTACTCTGCCATGGAGCAGGGAAGCCTTTTATAACGAGCTGGTGAACAACCAGTATGCCGTCTATCTTGTCGTGGAGGACAGAGGCCGTGTCATTGGTTATGGCGGACAATGGGTTATCCTAGATGAGGGGCATATCACGAATATCGCACTTCTTCCTGCCTATCGCGGCTACGGCCTTGGCGAGGAGCTGATGATTCGTATGATGGGAACGGCGAAAAGCATGGGCGTTAAGCGAATGACCCTTGAAGTAAGGGTAACGAATCATGGTGCCCAGAAATTATATCGAAAAATGGGATTTCAAGAAGGCGGTATCCGAAAGAATTATTACACAGATAATATGGAGGATGCCTTAGTAATGTGGGTGGAATTATGGTAAAAAAGGATCAATTAATTTTAGCAATAGAAACAAGCTGTGATGAAACAGCAGCTGCAGTGATTAAGAATGGCCGGGAAATCCTTTCTAACGTGGTTGCCTCTCAAATTGAGAGTCATAAGCGCTTTGGCGGCGTCGTCCCGGAGATTGCCTCCAGACATCATGTAGAGGCTATTACGGTCGTCGTGGAGGAGGCCTTAGAGCAGGCAGGCATCACGTGGGATGAGATTGATGCAATTGCTGTGACAGAGGGACCAGGTCTGGTAGGTGCCCTCTTAATTGGCGTGAATGCAGCTAAGGCGATGGCATTTGCTCACGGCAAGCCGCTCGTGAATGTTCATCATATTGCCGGTCATATTTATGCGAATCGAATCTTGACAGAATTCCAATTCCCGCTGCTCTCTCTCGTCGTTTCAGGGGGACATACAGAGCTTGTGCTAATGAGGGAGCATGGTTCCTTTGAAGTGATAGGGGAAACACGTGATGATGCTGCGGGAGAGGCATATGATAAGGTGGCGCGCACGTTGAAGCTTCCATATCCGGGTGGTCCTCATATTGATCGCCTGGCCCATGAAGGGGAGCCGACGGTGAAATTACCGAGAGCATGGCTTGAAGAGGATTCCTATGATTTCAGCTTCAGCGGCCTGAAGTCTGCTGTCATCAATACACTTCATAATGCCTCCCAAAAGGGAGAAACCATTGCGCCTGAGGATCTCGCTTGCAGCTTCCAGGAGAGTGTGATTGATGTTCTTGTGACCAAGACATTGAAGGCAGCAGAGCAATACGGTGTGAAGCAAGTCTTACTTGCCGGCGGAGTAGCCGCCAACAAAGGATTGAGAGCAAGACTCGAAGAAGCCTTTGAAGGCAAGAAGGAGATTGAATTAATCATCCCGCCATTATATTTATGTACAGATAATGCGGTCATGATTGGGGCAGCCGGAAGCATTGCCTATGAGCAAGGCAGACGTGCTGGTATGGATTTAAATGCAAATCCAGGGTTAGATTTAGAATAATACACAAAAGAAGAGCCGCTGCTAAATCAGCGGCTCTTTCTTTATCCCCAAGTATTAGTGGTCAAAAAATGCAGAAAGTTCTAAAATGATTGTGGATAACTATGGGTTATGCACATTTTCTGTGGATAATACTTTCGATATCTGTGGATAATGTGGAAAAATAGGTTGAATACCTGATATAGTTATGAACTGTCTGTGGGTAAATATGTTGATAAAAAACGGGCCATGGACAGGCCCGTTTTAGGAGTCTTGGAGAATGGTCCATTCCTCCATTAATTCTTCCATGGTTGTTTCCGTCGTTGTGAGCTGTCCTTGGATTTCTAATGTTTTTTCGTGATCCTGATAAACCTCAGGGTCACAAAGCTGCTCATTATATTCAGCGATTTTTTCCTCGAGTGTTTCGATTGCTGCTTCAATTTCTTCAATGCGGCGCTGCCGCTTTCGGTTTTGCTTTTTTAATTCTTTATCCTCTTGATAGGAGGACTTTTCCACAGTCTGTTGATTGGCTTGCACCGCAGGTTTATTCTCAAGCTCTGCCAGTTCAGCAAGCTCCCGCTTTTTCTCGACGTAATAGTCGTAATCCCCAAGATATTCAACCGTGCCAGCTGGTCCCATCTCAATGACTTTGTCAGCAATTCGGTTGATGAAGTAGCGGTCATGGGAAACGAATAAAAGGGTGCCGGGATAGTCGACAAGAGCATTTTCTAAGACGAGCTTGCTGTCGAGGTCCAGGTGGTTTGTCGGCTCATCGAGGATAAGCAGGTTGGCCTTTTGCATCATCAGCTTTGAGAGGGCAAGCCTGGCCTTCTCACCGCCGCTCAAAGTGGAGACAGTTTTCATTACATCATCGCCGCTGAAGAGAAAGTTGCCGAGAATGGAGCGAATATCCTTTTCTTGGCTCATTGGGTAGTCATCCCACAGCTCATTGAGCACAGTCTTATTGGATGAAAGATTCGCCTGTTCTTGGTCATAGTAGCCGACCGTGACATTAGCGCCGAATTGGAACTCGCCGCTGATGGCAGGGAGCTTGTCCGTGATGGTCTTAAGAAGGGTTGATTTTCCGATTCCATTCGGACCGATGAGGGCAATGCTTTCACCGCGTGTGATGCGGAAATTAATCGATTTAGCTACAGGCTCTTCATAGCCAATAGCGATATCGTTTGCCTGTAATACCTCGTTTCCGCTTTGCTTCTCTATTTGGAAGGAGAAGTTAGCAGACTTTTCGTCACCTTGAGGGCGGTCAAGCAATTCCATGCGCTCAAGCTGCTTCTGACGGCTCTGTGCCCTCTTGGTTGTGGACGCACGTGCGATATTTCGCTGCACGAAATCCCTTAGCTTGGCAATCTCATCCTGCTGCTTTTCAAACAGCTTCTGGTTGCGCTCATATTCCTCTGCTTTTTGGACAAGGTATTTGCTATAATTGCCTGTATATTTACTGATGGACGTACGTGAAAGCTCCATGACCTGATTGACGACCTTATCGAGGAAGTAGCGATCATGGGAGACAATTAAGATAGCGCCAGGATAGGATTGCAAATATCCCTCAAGCCAGGATAGCGTATCGATATCAAGATGGTTTGTCGGCTCATCGAGAATCAATAAATCAGGCTTCGTCAGCAATAGTTTCCCAAGGGCAAGCCGTGTCTTCTGTCCGCCGCTCAATGAGCTGACAGGTGTAGCATAATCGTAATCGGCAAAATTAAGACCATGCAGGACGGAGCGGATATCATTTTCCATCTGATAGCCTCCGGCATTCTTGAATTGCTCCTGCAAATGATCATAATCCTTCAATATTCGCTCATAACGGGTGCTGTCATGATAGATTTCAGGGTCAGACATGGATTTCTCCAAGGCGCGCAAGTCTTCCTCCTGCTTTTGCAGATTGGCGAACACCGTCAGCATCTCATCCCAGATGGATAGGTCAGAATTCAAGCCTGTATGCTGGGCAAGATAGCCGATTGTAGTTCCCTTTGGCATGAAGATATTGCCGCCATCATGCGAAAGCTGACCAGCGATAATCTTCAGGAGGGTGGATTTCCCAGCGCCATTGCGGCCAACGAGAGCAATTCGGTCTTTCGATTGCACTTCAAGCTTTATACTGGACAAAATTGCTTCTGCACCATAATATTTGGATACATTGTTAACTTGTAAAATTATCATGATTCTCACCTCAAGAAGTACTAGCCTTAGTGTATCTTACGGAGTCTGGGAACCGCAACTGAATAGGACATATGTGAATATTTACACAAACGTTACCACGAAATTGAAATATATTATAAGATAAAGGTAGAGGGGGAATGGCGATGAGTGAATTCACTCATTTCAATGAGCAGGGAAGAGCGAAGATGGTTGATATTGCGCATAAGCCTGAGACAACCCGCATCGCGATAGCGGAATCAAGCATTTTAGTTAAGGAAGAGATTTATGAGAAAATCAGTTCCGGTGAAATGGAAAAGGGTGACGTCTTAGCTGTGGCTCAAGTGGCTGGCATTATGGCAGCGAAGAAAACATCTGATATAATTCCTATGTGCCATCCGATTTCCCTCAAAGGAATAGACATCCGTTTCTTTTGGGAAGCTGAACAAGAACAGAGGCGTCTGCGCATCCAGGTGTCTGTGAAGACGAAGGGAAGCACAGGTGTAGAAATGGAAGCCCTAACAGCGGCCTCGGTTACTGCGCTGACCGTTTATGACATGTGCAAGGCCATTGATAAGGGCATGGTTATCGGAGAAACATATCTAGTTAAGAAGACAGGCGGAGTATCCAGTCCGGATTTCCAAAAACAATTGGACGAGAATAAGCATAGGGGACTCTAATAGTAAGGGAGAAGGGAAAGAAATGTTGCAGGAGAATACAAAAATACCACAAGCGACAGCGAAGCGGCTGCCGCTGTACTACCGATTTATACAGAACTTACATGCCTCCGGGAAGCTGAGGGTGTCCTCAGCAGAGCTGAGTGAGGCCGTCAAAGTCGATTCCGCGACAATCAGGAGAGATTTCTCCTATTTCGGAGCGCTAGGAAAGAAAGGCTACGGCTATAATGTCAATTACTTGCTGTCCTTCTTCCGTAAAACACTAGACCAGGATGAGCTCACTCAAGTGGCCCTGATTGGTGTCGGGAACCTGGGGACTGCTTTCTTGAACTATAATTTCATGAAGAATAATAATACGAAGATTGAAATTGCCTTTGATGTATCGCCTGAGAAGGTGGGAACCTTCATCGGGGACGTGCCAATCTTTGATATGGATGCACTTGAGAGCAAGCTCGCAAACTCAAATATCAAGGTGGCTATTTTAACGGTACCAGCCCAAGCGGCTCAACCTATTACGGACAGGCTTGTGGCAGCAAATGTGAAAGCCATACTGAACTTTACGCCAGCACGTTTAAGTGTACCAGATTCCATTCGGGTACATCATATTGACCTGGCTGTAGAGCTTCAATCGCTTGTTTATTTCTTAAAGCATTATCCTTCTGGTGGAAACGAAGAAATAAAAGAAGACGAAAAAGCAGAAAATCTCGAAGAATAAACTTCGAGATTTTCTGCTTTATTTGCTCTTTGGCTGCTGTTCGTTTTTCATTTGCTTGATCTTGCGGTGGATACCGATAAAGCGAATACCGGATCCAATATCAAGCGTTGCCAGGATGACCAGGAAGTAAGTAAAGAAATCCCAGCCGCTCCTTGTTACATTTTGGACTGCGAAAAAGATAAACACAGCCCCCAGGATGAAATAAATCGTTGCCATATACAACGGTGATCGTCTCATAATAAACCTCCGATAAAACTTTGTGCCTTCTCCATCTCTTTGATTAAATCACCTGAATAGGTGGAAAGGAGGACAACAAGTGTATTCATGCTAACGTGCGCAATGATTGGCACAATAATTCTGCCTGTTTTGACATAGAGATAGGCGAATGTGAAGCCCATCGCTGAATAAAGCAAGGTATGCTCAGGCTCGCCGTGTGCAAGTGAAAAGATAACTGAGCTGATTAAAGCGCTAAGGAAGAACCCAAACCGCTTATATAATAGTGCCCCGAATAGAATCTTCCGGAACACGATTTCCTCCAAAATGGGTCCAATGACAGAAGTAATTAGAATTACAACTGGAAACATCTCGATTAAGGCGAGGATATTCTTTGTGTTCTCAGATTCTCCCTTAATGTTGAAAATCTGCTGTTCAATCGTACCCGCAACAGCCTGGGCAATCAAGGCAAGGAAGATTCCTCCGACAGCCCATGCAAGAGAACTGCCAAGCGGCATACGCTCCCACCGTTCCATTTCATTACGCTCATTCCTCAAGAAGAATAACGTAATGATGAGGGCAATGAAGAAGCTGATAATAATCCAATAGACGACTGAATAGATGGCTACTTGATCCTCGGCCACGAAGTTCGGCAGAATCCATCCCATTAGAGGTAGACCGATAATGCTCGATAGCTGCATGGCAACGTATATAAGGACAATCAGCCAATAATTTTTCTTCAAAGACAAAACTCCTTTAATGACAAGTATCCAAATCAAGCGGGCTTAATGTCAGCCCAATACGAAAAAGCTACACCATCATTCTACCCGTTTTTCCCCCTTAGGTACAATTGCAAAACTTTTCCCTTTATATATAACATAATCTGCCCTGCAAAGGGGTATACTAGCCCAAGTGAAAGCGGAGAAAATGACCTTATAAAATTTTCTAAAATTTTCGCTCATATCTCTTGCAAATCAGATAGTCTTTATTTAATATATAAATTGTGTTAGCACTCATACCTAATGAGTGCTAATAAAAATGGAGATAACTTTAAGGAGGTAGTTTTACTTGTTAAAGCCACTAGGAGATCGCGTTGTGATTGAACTTGTCGCACAAGAGGAGAAAACTGCAAGCGGCATCGTGTTACCTGACACTGCCAAAGAAAAACCATCTGAAGGCAAAATCGTAGCGGTAGGCACAGGCCGTGTCCTTGAGAATGGGGAGCGTGTAGGATTGGAAGTATCCGAAGGCGACCACATTATCTTCTCTAAATACGCAGGTACTGAAGTGAAATACGAAGGCAACGAATACTTAATTTTACGTGAAAGCGACATTTTAGCTGTAATCGGATAAGCAAAGCTAATGTCGGTTAAAAAATATCATACTACAAAATTTTGAGGAGGTAATTTACGAATGGCTAAAGACATTAAATTTAGTGAAGAAGCACGCCGCGCTATGCTTCGCGGGGTTGACGCATTAGCTGATACAGTAAAAGTTACACTTGGACCGAAAGGACGCAATGTTGTACTTGAGAAGAAATTCGGTTCTCCGCTTATCACAAACGATGGTGTAACAATCGCGAAAGAAATTGAGCTTGAAGATGCATTCGAAAACATGGGTGCGAAGCTTGTTGCTGAAGTAGCAAGCAAAACAAACGAAATCGCTGGTGACGGTACGACAACTGCGACTGTTCTTGCTCAAGCGATGATCCGTGAAGGATTAAAGAACGTAACTGCTGGCGCTAACCCAATGGGCGTACGTAAAGGAATCGAGAAAGCTGTTTCTGTTGCAATCGAAGAATTACAAGCTATCTCTAAACCAATCGAAGGCAAAGCTTCTATCGCACAGGTTGCGGCAATCTCTTCTGCTGACGAAGAAGTAGGTCAATTGATTGCTGAAGCGATGGAACGCGTTGGCAACGACGGCGTTATCACAATCGAAGAATCTAAAGGATTCACAACTGAGCTAGATGTTGTTGAAGGTATGCAATTCGACCGCGGATATTCTTCTCCATACATGGTAACGGACTCTGACAAAATGGAAGCAGTCCTTGAAAATCCATACATCTTAATCACTGACAAGAAAATTTCCAACATCCAAGAAGTACTTCCTGTCCTTGAGCAAGTTGTTCAACAAGGCAAACCATTATTGTTGATCGCAGAAGATGTTGAAGGTGAAGCGCAAGCAACACTTGTTGTGAACAAACTTCGCGGAACATTCAATGCTGTAGCGGTTAAAGCTCCAGGATTCGGCGACCGTCGTAAAGCAATGCTTGAAGATATCGCTGCATTAACTGGCGGTGAAGTAATCACAGAAGAACTAGGACGCGACCTTAAATCCGCGACACTAGATTCTCTTGGACGCGCTGCAAAAGTTGTTGTAACGAAAGAAACAACAACAATCGTCGAAGGCGCTGGCGAAACAAGCGAAATCGGTGCTCGCATCAACCAAATCCGTTCACAATTAGAAGAAACAACTTCTGAATTCGATAAAGAAAAACTTCAAGAGCGTCTTGCTAAACTTGCTGGCGG
>NZ_JBJEFJ010000126.1:0-9342 GCF_051873915.1 Pradoshia sp. | reverse complement strand
GGGGGTGAAGGGTGGACAAAGGGTGGGCACACAAAAAACTGGCCCAATCACTTTCCGGGCCAGTATCTTCATTAAATATTCCGCTTATAGGTTTCTTTTGTCAGCACCGGGTATTCAGGAACCGGTTCGTTTAATTTCTGGACATTGAATACTTCTGCATATTTTTCTAAATCGTTGGCAATCTCGTCCTGCATCTGTCTTGTTGGCAGTTCGATGTTATACTTCGTGCCTTCATGTAAAAGGCGAGATTCTGTTTCGAAAAATATATAAAACATATAGTCCCCTCCGCTTAAAAGTATTTTTTTCTTTATTCCCTTATTAAGGGAGGGGTCAAACGCCGACAGCAGGTTAAATGCCGCCAATACTGTCTAAGGACATATCCAGCTCTTTGAAGTTAACGGCATCTTTGTCTTTCGCTTCAATTCGACCTTCGAACTTCAGCTTGCCATCATCAAGATTATAGATGCTAAAGATAGGATGGCTTTCGGAATCGCGGCCGAATAACTGGATGTGATCATCGCGTAGTGTAATGTATTCAATTTGCTTGTTGTCACGAAGGTTTAGTTTGAGTTTGTCAACCACTTTACCTGTTTTCCAATCTATTTTATAGACTGTTGCGGTTGTTTGCTGTTCCTCATATAAGGTGAGATTTGCATATAAATAGTCTTCATCGTATAGATAAGAGACATCGGAATTTGGCTGGTTTTGCAGTTCGTCAGGCAATTTAAGCTCAGATAGCTTTCCTTTCTTATACTGGAAGACATAAATAGATTTATTTGACGGCTGCGGTTCGGCCTCATCATCATCACTAATTGGACTTTCCTCCGTTTCGAACATCATGATGCTGGACGGCTGGGTGGCATTCCGTTCCATCAAGGAATAGGTTGAGTGATAATTTTCTTGTGTATCTTTGTGTGTGAAAATAACCTCGTCATTTGTGACTTTTTCCTTTTTTAAATCAATGGAATATTGATGGACCTCTGTTACGTAAGGATTAGATTGTTGATTGGCTGTAATGATGCGCATTTCATTGTAATGATATTGAACATCATAAACTTCCATTATATTGATGTTCTTTTGTTTTGGAACATCGATCTTGTAGGAGCTTGCTTTCTCATTCTGTTTGTTCAATCGATCAATGGTGAAGTGGTAGCTTTTTCTCTCACCCCTAATGGACGTGGAATAATCAACCTCTGCATAGATGACGTGGTTATCATCTTCGAATAATGATCCCGTATCATATTTTCCTCTCATGAAGCTTGGGTAGTCTTTTTTTAGTTTCTGGAATTGCTTGCTTCTAAAGCTTAAATCTTCGTAATCCATTTGTTTGAAATAGGGAAGATCTGTTACATAGGATGTTTCATCATCCTTGATGGTCATGGTTTGGTACCTGCTGTTGTACCTGCCGCCAATATTATATGCACCACTGACACTTATATCCTTGATTATCTCCTTGTCTCCGCCTGTTTGTTCAATATAGAATTGGAGCTTGTCATCTTTTGCTAAGGCCGATTGAATATAGTAGATGGAGAAGGTTGCGAGCAGGAAGACAGTCAGAATCGTTAAAGTTAAATATTTTTTCATCTATTACTTCCTCCTATACGGTAACTTTCTTATTTAATAGATAATGGCTGATCCATACAGACAGGGCTCCGGTAACCATACTTGAGGCAATCGTCATGTAGACGACTTCTGATGGATAGAAATAGTCGGCTTTATCGAGCATAATTAAAACTCCGATTGGTGATAAAGTCAGGAATACCGCAAAGGCGATATAAATCAAACCGAGGAATAGCCCCTTCCATCTGAACGAACGTTCCATCAGGATAGCTGCAAATAATACCGTCAGGACGATGAATCCGCCACCATAGTAGAGGATAAATTCTGTGAAGGTACCTGGGATGATGTAATACAAATATATATTATAGCTGGCCATCTGGCTGATGGTCGCTTCTTTTAAATACTCAGCTGGTGTGAGCAATTCCATGAAGCTGCTTTCGATTAGGATGAAGACCATTTGAGCGGCAACCATTGTGAAGATAATAATCATTATAGCGGTTGCTTTGGCAAAATAAACGGAAAGTCGAGCGGTCGGCAGCATAAGAAGGCGATAGATGAACGTATTCTTACCGCTCCAGTCCCGGTACCAAATCAAAAAGATATAAAAGAAGACAGCACCCACACAAAGAGCGATAGGTCCGATAAAATAAATTTTATCACTGAAGCTAAGCATGCTCATATAAGAATAATTGTCTACAATCGATTGAACGCTCTCTCCGTTCATAATGGCCTCGTTCGCACGGCTCATATATTGATTGGATGTTATCCATACTCCAATCATTTGAATGATGAATAGAGCAGCCAAGCCCCCAAATAATACTTTCGCTACCCGTGAAACTTCCAGGTTCACTAGCTTTAAATATCGATTCATTGTATATACACCTCTCTCAGTACATCCACGACGGATTTCCCTTCCTTGATCCGCATGTCCTCTGCGTTAAACTCCTTATAGACGGTGCCATGGTTTAATACGACTACTTTATCAATTAAGTGTTCTATATCATTGATTTCATGAGTTGTGATGATGACGCCTCGGTCTTCAATTAAATGACTCGTGAATACATTGGCAATTTGTTCTCGGCTGAAGATATCAATTCCGGAGAACGGTTCATCCATGAGGACATAGTCTGTATCCTGAGCAAGACCTAATAGGAGATTAACCTTGGCTGTATTTCCTTTTGAAAGGGTGGAAATACGGTGTTCCTCGTTTAACTTAAAGAATTGAAGCAATTCATCAGCACGGTCTTGGTTCCAGCTTTCATAGAAATCAGTCATGAAATCCATTGCCTGTTTTATCGTAAAGCCTGGAAGCATGGTTAATGCATCCGGAATGAAAGTTAATTTCTCATAGGTGCTTTTCTTTCGGTGTTCTCCATCAATGAGGATTTCGCCGCCATTGACGGGTGTAAGTCCAAGGATGGCTTTCATGATGGTCGTCTTTCCGACGCCGTTAATACCGATCAGGCAGGTGATTTCACCTTTATTCGCCGTGAAGCTTACATCGTCCAATACACGTTTCCTGCCGAACTTTTTTGTTACGTTCTTTACCTGCAGCATAGTTCTCCTCCTTATTTCTCTTCGGTAAGATAATTCTTTTTCACAATATCAACCAATTCGTCAACTGGTACTTGAATGGGCTTGACGGCTAGGATGAAGGCATCGACTGCCTCTTGAATCAATTCCTCGCGGACGCCGTTTAAGATCTTTTCATCTGTCGTAACACGGCTTGGGAAATTGCGCTCTGTATAAATCAATCCTTGTTCCTCCATTTCCTTATAGGCTTTTTGTGCGGTATTCGGGTTGATTTTCAATAAACCGGCCAGTTCACGGCGAGATGGGATTTCCTGTCCTCCTGCCAATTCTCCAGTCGCAATTCGTTCCTTGAAGTAACGGACAACCTGTAAGTAAACGGGATCGCGGTTATTAATGAGGAATGACATCCATTCACCTCCTAATTCTTGGTGTGTGTACTATATGGTTCATACACTCCTTAAGGTGTACTATACTGGTAATACACCATAGATGTCAATAACTTCTATGAAAATAATGCTTATTTTTTAATTGAAAGAGGGAAAAAGTAGGATGACACCGGTATAGACACTAAGCCAAGGAGATGGTGCATATGCAGAATACAGGGCTTGTTTTGGAGGGGGGCGGAATGCGAGGAGCTTTCACTGCGGGTGTCCTGAGGTATTTGATGGAGGAGGATATCTATATCCCGTATACCATTGGAGTTTCAGCAGGGGCATGTAATGGCAGCTCCTATATTGCCCGCCAAATGAATCGGAATCATCAGGTGATCATTGAATACAGTCGACATCCTGAATACATCTCCTTTAAGCGCTTTTTGCGAAATAGGGAATTGTTTGGAATGGATTTAATTTTTGACAAAATGCCAAATGAGCTAATTCCTTTTGATATGGAAACATTCTGCAGCTCAAAGGAAGGCTTTGTCGTTGGAACGACCGATTGTGAGACTGGCGAAGCTGTTTATTTTGATAAACAATCATATAGTAAGGATATGCTTACCATACTAAGGGCTTCCAGCTCCTTGCCGTTGTTTGCACCGGAGGTATCCTTTAATGGACGATATCTCCTTGATGGGGGTGTGACCGATCCTATTCCCATTAAGAAATCGGTGAAAGACGGAAACACGAAAAACATTGTTGTATTAACGAAGAATAAAGGATATAGAGAGGCACCATCAAATTGGAATTGGCTTGCCTCAAGGAAATATGGGAAATATGCGGGACTTTTGAAAGCAATGAAAAACCATCATATCGTCTATAATGACACGATAAAGTATCTTAAGGAGGAAGAGGAGAAGGGGAACGTTGTTATTATCCAGCCAATACGGAGGCTTGATGTTTCCACCATCGGACGGAATCCGCAAAAGCTTGAGAATCTGTATGAGGAAGGCTACCGGGAAGCAAAGAAAGCATATGGAAAATTGAAGGAGTTATTATGAGATAAAAAGGGGGAGGAATAGACCCATCTATTCCCACCCCTTTTTTAGGCAATAATCAGACGACTAGCTCTGACTGCAAATAATGCCAAATCAAATTGGCCGTATGTTCAATGGAACTGATATGTGTGCGCTCAAACGCATGAGAGGCGTCAATCCCCGGTCCGATTAATCCATGAACGATATCATACCCGGCCCGGATGGCAGCGGAGGCATCAGATCCATAAAAAGGATATATATCAACACGGTAATCAATATCATGCTCCTGGGCTAATTTGACAAGATGCTGGCGCAGGCCATAATGATAAGGACCGCTTGAATCCTTCGCGCAGATGGATACACTATACTCGTCCGTTGTTTGGCCGTCTCCAATTGCGCCCATATCCACAGCTAAATACTCAACAGTTTCGTCCGGAATATTAGAGTTTCCGCCATAGCCGATTTCTTCATTATTGGAAATAAGGAAATGGGTAGTGTATGGAAGGGCGATGTTTTGTTCCTTCAGTTGTTTTATCAAGTAGAGTAGGATGCCGACACTCGCTTTGTCATCCAGATGCCTTGACTTTAAGAAGCCGTCCCCAGCAAGCTCTGCCCGAGGCTCAAATGAGACAAAATCACCGACCTCAATACCGAGTGCTTGCGTATCTGATTTTGATTTGGTGACCGCATCAATCCGAACTTCCATATGGTCATCGTCGCGTTTCACTTCACCCATTTTCTGATAAACGTGGACAGAGGTTTGGTTTAGTAAAATCGTTCCTGTGTACACATTACCGTCTGCTGTATGAATCTTGCAGTATTCTCCCTCACAGGCATTCCAGCGAAAGCCGCCGATCATCGTCAGCTTTAAACGCCCGCTTGGTTTGATTTCCTTGACCATTGCTCCCAAAGTATCCACATGGGCTGTCAGGAAGCGGTGTTTAGAATCATCTTGGCCTTTAATTGTCGCAAGCAAGGCCCCTTTATTCGTCCGTTTGTTTCCAATTCCGCATGTATTCAGAAAGTTCTCTGTATAACGAATGGCCTCTTCCGTATAGCCAGTCGGGCTTGGAATGGAAACCAAATCTTTTATGTAGCCGTATATCTCTTGACCGTCTGCTTTCATTTGTAGACACTCCTCTTATTAGTGAATAGCTCTATTATATACCTCCGTGGAAAAAGGGTACAATAGATGAGAAATTTCTTGCCTTTTTTAGGATATCCATGTAAATTATAGTTAAATGAATATTCGAACAAATCTTATCGCGAGAGACGGAGGGACGGGCCCGATGATGTCTCAGCAACCGCCGATGCATTCGGAAAGGTGCTAAATCCTGCAAGGCATATGCATATTTATGTGCCTCGAGAGATAAGAAGGAGAGTAAAGCTCGATAAGTCTTCTTCTTGGAAGGCTTTTTTATTTTTATTTGGGAGGGGCAGAACAATGACCGCATGGAAGATTGAAACAGTATTAGCCCAAATCGGCAATCGAAGTGAAACACAAACAGGTACGGTGAACACGCCCGTTTATTTCTCGACCGCATACAGGCATGAGGGGATTGGACAATCAACAGGCTATGACTATACCAGGACAGGAAATCCGACCCGAGAGGTTTTGGAAAAGGCCATCGCGGCCCTTGAAGGCGGTGAGCAAGGCTTTGCCTATAGTTCTGGCATGGCAGCCATCCATGCTTTGCTCACATTATTCGAACCGGGTGATGAGATCCTTGTTTCAGCTGATTTATATGGTGGTACATATCGTTTATTCGAAAAAACCTGGAAGAAATACGGCATCACTTTTGTTCAATGCCAGTCCTATAGAGATTTTGCTGAATCCATTTCAAGTCAGACAAAAGCCTTTTTTATTGAAACACCGACAAACCCTTTAATGCAGGAAATCGATATCCGGGCAATTGCTGATTTAAGTCAAGAGAATAACCTCCTTTTGATTGTTGATAATACCTTTTACACACCAATCTTGCAGCGTCCGCTTGAACTCGGTGCTGATATTGTTGTTCACAGTGCGACAAAATATATTGCCGGTCATAATGATGTTCTTGCTGGCCTCATTGTCGCAAAGGGAGAGGATGTCTGCCAAAAGCTTGATGAATATCAAAATGCAACAGGGGCCATCCTTTCGCCATTTGATTCCTGGCTTGTCATGAGAGGAATGAAGACATTGAGCCTCCGCATGAAGCAGCATGAGGAGAACGCTGGGAAAATCGCGGCTTTCTTACAGGAGCGGGAGGAGGTCATCGATGTCCTCTATCCGGGAAAAGGCGGCATGATTTCGTTTAGGCTTCAATCTGAGAAATGGGTCAATCACTTCCTGAAAAGCCTTGGTGTCATCACCTTCGCTGAGAGTCTTGGAGGGGTTGAAAGCCTTATGACCTACCCGGCTACACAAACGCATGCCGATATCCCGGAGGAGGTCCGCATAGCAGGTGGTGTTTGTAACCGGCTGCTCCGCTTCTCCGTTGGTATCGAACATGCTGATGATTTAATTGCCGACCTGAAGAACGCCTTTGAAGCGGTTAGCAGCAAACAAGTGCAAGCATAATATCCGTTCAGCCAGTCCATTTTGCAGGGCTGGCTTTTCTTATGGAGTAATGATGGTGATTTTAGGAAAATGTAAGAGATAAGCAGCTTAAAGCTGGCAAGAAGGAAAAAACGGGTGAAGAAGCGGAAATCTTCTGTCTTAAATGGTAGAATAGCTGTAAAATTATTTGTAAAGACATCTCGCATGATTTTTTGTTATGCTGATGACAGTCCAACCATAAATTCAGAGGAGTGATTCGGTTGAAGGCGCTGATTAATATCGATTATACATACGACTTTGTGGCAGATGAGGGAAGATTGACCTGCGGTGAGCCAGGGCAGCGAATTGAGGATTATATTGTTTCATTGACAGAAGAATTCATTAAACGGAAGGATTATGTCGTATTTGCCATTGATGTGCATGAAGAGAATGATCCTTACCACCCGGAAACGAAATTGTTCCCGCCCCATAATATCCGTTTCACTGCTGGCAGAGATTTATTTGGAAATCTGCAAAATGTGTATAATAGGAACAAGGACGAAGACCATGTCCTTTGGATTGACAAGACGCGTTATTCTGCTTTCGCCGGCACGGACCTTGATATCAAGCTTCGTGAGCGGGGAATCACCGAGCTTCATTTAGTCGGGGTTTGTACAGATATTTGTGTCCTCCATACAGCGGTGGATGCTTACAATAAAGGCTACAAGATTATCGTCCATAAAGATGGAGTGGCAAGCTTCAATGAGGCCGGCCATCAATGGGCTCTTGGCCATTTTGAACAAACACTTGGAGCAGATGTTTTATAAATTAAGGAGGAAGCTTGATGAAACACTATCAAGATGACAGCTTTGCGTTACATACAGATCTATACCAAATTAATATGATGGAAACATACTTCCGGGATGGCATCCATAACAGAAAAGCCGTCTTTGACGTTTACTTTAGACGTAACCCATTTGGGAACGGCTATGCCGTTTTTGCAGGACTTGAGCGTGTCATTACGTATATTAAAGAGCTGCGTTTTACAGACACTGATATTGAATATTTACGTAATGAAGTAGGTTATGCTGATGACTTCCTGTCCTACCTTAAGGAACTAAAATTTACAGGAACAATTAGAAGCATGAAGGAAGGGGAGCTCGTATTTGAGAATGAGCCTCTTATGCGTATTGAAGCCCCGCTAGCTCAGGCACAGCTTGTTGAGACGGCTATCCTCAATGTCGTCAACTACCAGACATTGATTGCAACAAAGGCCTCAAGGCTCACCATGGTAGCCGATGGCGATCCATTATTTGAGTTTGGGACAAGAAGAGCTCAGGAAACCGAAGCGGCCATTTGGGGGACACGCGCGGCCTTTATCGGCGGATTCCAAGCGACAAGCAATGTCCGCGCAGGTAAATTATTCGGCATACCAGTCGTAGGAACGCATGCCCATGCCCTTGTCCAAACCTATCGTGACGAATACACAGCCTTCAAGAAATACGCGGAATCCCATTATGACTGCACCTTCCTCGTCGACACCTATGACACATTACGCTCAGGTGTACCGACAGCCATCAAGGTTGCCAAGGAAATGGGTGACAAGATTAAATTCAAAGCCATCCGCCTAGACAGCGGCGACTTAGCTTACCTATCTAAAAAAGCAAGAATCATGCTGGATGAAGCCGGCTATACCGACACGATGATCACCGCCTCTAATGACCTGGATGAAGTAACTATTCTCAACCTGAAAGCCCAAGGTGCCAAAATTGACATGTGGGGAGTCGGTACAAAGCTCATCACTGCTTATGACCAGCCGGCATTAGGTGCTGTTTACAAAATGGTCAGCATTGAAGATGATAACGGAAGAATGGCTGACACCATCAAAATCAGCGGAAACCCTGAAAAAGTTACAACACCAGGGATGAAAAACGTTTACCGTATCATCAACCGTGAAACCAAAAAATCCGAGGGGGACTACATCACCCTAGACGGCGAAAACCCGCAGGAAGAAAAAATATTGACTATGTTCCATCCAGTGCACACCTTCATCTGCAAGGAAGTCACCGACTTCGAAGCCGTGCCGCTGCATGAAACTATTTTCGAAAACGGCGAACTGAAATATAAAACACCAGAGCTCACTGATATCCAGAAATTTGCCCATGATAACCTCTCCTTGCTATGGGATGAATACAAACGTTTCTTGAATCCGGAGAAATACCCGGTTGACCTCAGTCCAAAATGCTGGGAAAACAAGCGTGTCCTTATTCAGGAAGTACAGGATCAGGTTAGACGGAACCGAGAGATTGTTAAGAACTGG
>NZ_JBJEFJ010000125.1:0-9431 GCF_051873915.1 Pradoshia sp. | reverse complement strand
CGGGAAGCCCTTTTCTTTTTTATTTCCCTTTAAATTCAGCCTTTCTTTTCATAAAGAAGGCACTAATTCCTTCAATCGCATCCTCAGAGCGTACTATGCTTACATTATGCTCAAGCTCAATTTGCAAGCCTTCATCAAGCGTTGTTTCCATTCCTCTGCTCACCGCATCTAATATCCCTCGAATGGCCAGCGGCGGCCCTTCTGCTAATTGATCCGCATAAGCAAGCGCCGTTTCAAGAAATCCATTTGCTGGAACTAGCTGATTGACCAATCCATATTCAAGCGCCGTTTTTGCTGAAATGGTTTCACCACTCAGCATAAGCCCTAGTGCCCGCCTGCTTCCAATTAACCGAGGAAGACGCTGCGTTCCTCCATATCCCGGAATAATCCCCAGCTTGATTTCCGGAAGACCGAAATCAGCCGCTTCACTTGCAATGGCTAGATGACACGCCATTTGAAGTTCATTCCCTCCTCCGAGAGCCCGGCCATTTACAGCCGCGATAATCGGCTTTGGAAAGCTTTCGATTCGGTTAAACAAATGATGCATTCGCTGAATCATTGACCTTGCCTTGCCCGGGTCTGCCAGTTCAGCAAATTCATTTACATCTGCTCCCGCCGAGAAGAACTTATCACCAACACCAGTTATAATAATGGCACGGATTCCATCATTGCTCTCAAAGTCATCCAAATACCCTTCAATCTCATATAGAGTATCTCTGCTGAGCGTATTGAGCGGCGGGCGATTAATCGTCAGCATAGCTGTCTTCCCTCCGACTTCCAACGTACAGTTCACACCCATAGTTAAACCTCCCGTTCAATAATGACAGCAATAGCCTGGCCAAATCCAATACACATCGTCGCAAGGCCATATCTTCCATTTACACGATCGAGTTCATTGATCATCGTGGCAATGATTCGGGCACCGCTGGCTCCAAGAGGATGGCCGAGCGCAATGGCCCCTCCGTTCCTATTCACTTTATCCATGTCGGCATTAAGCTCTTTTGCCCATGCGAGCACAACGGAGGCAAAGGCTTCATTGACCTCAAATAAATCGATATCCTCCATTGTCAATCCGGCCTTCTCCAATACCTTCTTCGTTGCAGGAATGATTCCGGTCAGCATAATTTCCGGGTCGACGCCTGCGATTGCGGTCGCAACGACCCTTGCTCGTGGATGCAAACCAAGCTCCTTTGCCTTTTTTCGTGATGTGAGCAAGACCGCTGCTGCCCCGTCACTAATTTGGCTTGCGTTTCCTGCTGTCACATGACCATCTGGAAGAAACGAGGGTTTTAGCTCGGATAAGCGGTCCAAGGAGGTATTGGGGCGCGGGGTTTCATCAGCCTCGAACATCACTTTATCTCCCGTTTCATTTTTGACCTCAATCGGCACGATTTCCCGTTCAAACCTTCCTTCTTCAATAGCATCAAGTGCTTTCTGATGACTCGAAAGGGAGAAGTGGTCCATCTCCTCCCGGGAAATCTGCCACCTCTGTGCAATCAGCTCTGCCGAGAATCCTTGCGGGATGATTGTGTACTGGCTCATAAGCATATCAGGGAAATCACCGCCATCACTTCCCATAGGTACCCGATTCATATTTTCTACACCAGCAGCAATCGTACAATCACTCATCCCCGCCATGATGGCATGAGCCGATTGGGCCAATGTATCGAGACTTGATCCGCACATCCTATTCGTGCTGGACCCGCATACCTCAACAGGAAATCCAGCAATCAAGCTGGCAATTCGACCAATATTCATACCTTGTTCACCAATTTGGGTAACACAGCCCATTTTGATATCCTCAACTTCCATTGGGTCTATTCCAATTCGCTCAGTCAATTTCCTTAACACATGTGCGGCCATTTCATCTGGACGATAGCTGGTGAGGATTCCACCCTTTCGTCCAATCGGCGTCCTGACAGCCTCTATGATTATGGCATCTCGATCATTCATCTCGGCGATCTCCCTCCTCTCTTAAAATGTAAATAGATCAATGCCGCCTGCTACCGGCAGAGCAACTCCTGTTATATAAGAGGCTTCCTTACTTGAGAGAAAGGTTATCGCATTAGCAATGTCCTCCGGTTCACCCGGCCGTTTAAAAGCAGTTCGCGCAATCATTCTGTCTCTCATCGACGGATTCGTATATTGGAAGGCTTCCGTATTGATAATTCCCGGCACAATCGCATTAACGGTAATTTGATATTTCGCTCCTTCAAGCGCTAAGGATTTCGTCAATCCCAGAATACCGGCTTTTGTGGTCGCATAACTGGCTTGCCCATATCCGCCATGTGTCCCGGCCACTGATGCCATATTAATAATGCGCCCTTCCTTTTGATCCTTCATATACTTCCAAACGGATTTGCAGCAGTTATAGGCACCTGTCAAATTGACGTTCAAGTCCCTGCTCCAATAATCATCATTTTGATCTTCTAGTCTGGCAGTATGATCCAAGGTTCCTGCATTGTTGACGAGTATATCAATACGGCCAAACTGGCTGATGACCTCAGCCATCACTCGTTCGACTTCCTCTCGATTTGTCACATCCATCTTAAAAGCTGCTGATTTTCTTCCCAACTCCGTTATTTCCTGTGTGGTCGACTTCGTATAAACGGCCTTTGAATGAACCATAATTTGAGCCACCGGACCCAGTTTTTCTGAAGTTGCATCGATTTGTTCATCGTCTTCGATTAATATGTCTGTTACGATGACATCCGCACCTGCCCGAGCCAAGCATAAGGCATCCGCTCTGCCAAGTCCTCTGGATGCACCTGTTACAAGCGCTACCTTGCCTTCTAATGAAAATGGCATCATTCATTGCTCCCCTTTCACTCTAGGTAATGAGATTCCCACCGCTGCTTCATCGGCAGCGATGTCTATTTCTCCATTGGCAGTCTCCGCATATAAATGATCAATGGCAGCCTTATATTTCTTTTCCACCTCTGCATACCGTACCTTTAAGGAAGGGGTCAGCTCTCCTGTCTCAACTGTCCATTCCTTATTGACGAATAAAAGCTTTTTCGGCTGTTCATATTGAGCAAATTTCTTTGTGTATTTCGTGACTTCTCTTGTTAATAAAGCTTGTATTTGCTTATTGGATAATAACTCCTGAGGAGAACCATGAATCCCCTTATGCCTGCACCATTCCTTCAAATTGGTGAAATCCGGTGCCAGCAGCGCGATGACGTATTTTTTGTTCTGCCCGACCAGGACGGCATTTTCAATATAGGGACTTTGATGCAGCGCATTCTCTACCGGCTGTGGAGCAATATTCTTTCCTGTAGACAGAACAAGAATCCGTTTCTTACGGTCAATAATCCGTAAATATCCATCCTCATCCAGCTGGCCGATATCACCGGTCTTAAACCATTCCCCTTCGAAGGCTTCTGCTGTTGCCTCCGGGTCGCGGTAATACCCACTCATCACACTTGGACCTTTCACCAGCACTTCTCCATCTGCCGCTAAACGAATTTCCAGATTGGGCAGCGGCTTTCCAACCGTTCCTACCTTTGAGCGTGAGAAAGGATTCACGCAAATGACCGGAGCTGTTTCCGTCAGCCCATACCCTTCAAGAACAGGCAGGTCAACTGACCAAAAAAATTGGCCAATCTCCGGATTTAACGCTCCTCCTCCTGAGATAAACCCTCTGATGCGGCCCCCTAATTTTTGTTTAACCTTCTGATAGACAAGTCTTTCAGAGATTTTCCATCTTCGTCTAAATTCCTTGGGCAGTTCAGCCTTGCGCATTAACTCATCAGCCGGACATGACAAATAATAGCGGTAGCGCTCTTCCCCTACCCCCAGAGCCCAATGAAAGACCTTTTTGCGGATGGGCGTTCCAGATTCGACCATCTTCATGGCTTGTGCATAGACTCTCTCAAATAATAGAGGAACGCTGACCAATACAGTCGGCCTGACTTCGAGAAGATTATCTTGAACGGTATCAATACTTTCTGCATACGCAATCGTAGCTCCTACATAGAAGGGGAAAAACTGGCCAGCCATTCGCTCAAATATATGGGATAAGGGGAGATGGGAAAGCATAATGTCGTCGGGGCGTGCTTCCAGCACCCAAAACTGAACTCCTTCCACATTGGCTAAAATATTGCCATGGGTAAGCATGGCGCCCTTTGGATGTCCAGTTGTTCCGGAAGTATAAATAATAGTCGCTAAATCCTCTCTCGTAATCTGCATAAAGCCGTCTTGCCAATCTTCTGTGGAATTCCTTTTGCCTCTTGATAGGAATTCCTGCATGGAAGCAGAAAAATTCTCTGCGGGAGGTTTTTCTGCAGGTTCATAAATGACGACTCTCTCATGCTGAAATTCCTCTAATTCCAGCTTTTGCAGCTGCCTCTCATTTCCAACAAAAATGAATTCGCAGGCTGAATTATGAAGGATATAGCTTACTTGATTACGCGGCAAAGTGGAATGAATAGGAACGCTGACTGCACCAATGCTCATAATCGCAAGATCACTGATTGCCCAGTATGGATGATTATCCGACAGAATGGCAACCTTATCTCCCTTCCCTACTCCTCTCTCCAAAAGGGCATGGGCCGTATGAGCAACCTGTTCCCAAAAATCTGCATAGGTGATTGCTTTGTAAACACCTTTGACCTTTGCCATCAATGCATCTTTCTGGCCGTATCTTTGAACTGTTCTATAAACCATATCGACCAGATTCAAAGGTTTCATAGGACACCTCCCTTATATAAGATAATCAGGTATGGATACCACACCTGATTATCTCTCCCTACCAATTCGTTCATCAGCACTCCTAACCAGTCTCACAAACTTATAGATGGTCTTGGACATTGTATTGCTTCAAGATGCCTTCAAGCTTAATCGCTTTACCAATATCTCCTTTAATCTTGAGTTTGCCGGACATGAACGCAACAGTTCCATTTAACTTGCCTAACAAGAATTGGCGGAAGTTATCTAGAGACATAATCAAGGTGCAGTCAGCTGGGGCAGCTTCTCCTTCCGCTACCTCTGCCTTGCCGTCTTGCAGATTCAGCTGATAGACACCTTCTTCTGCTCCCGTTATCGTAAACTGATACCTTGTCGTAATTCCCTCAATTGGACCAGGATTGGCATTTAACGCCTCCTCAATTTTTGTAAAAGACTCCGGTAATGTATAATCTTCAATTGCTTTACCCATTTTTCTTTTCCTCCTTCATTTATTGGCCTTCCGGCATTTGAATCTTATCTCATTCTTTTTAATAGCAAACTCACATTCTATTAAGGTCAGGGCATCACCTCCTGCAAATGACTGCTTCTTTATACACGAATCCCATATGGTTCATATAAATGACGCGCTATAATCAGCTGCTGAATTTGATTTGTGCCCTCAAAAATGTCATAGATTTTCGCATCACGGTACAGCTTCTCTACTAAATTCCCCTCCAAGCCATAAGGTCCCATGATTTCCAGGCTTGCCGATGTTACCTCAAGTGCAATCTTCCCGGCAAAGGCCTTGCACATTGCAGCCTCTTTCGCATTAGGCTTTCCTAGATCTCCTTTCCAGGCTGACTCCCAAGTTAACAGGCGGGCCGCTTGTATCTTCTGCTGCATCTCGGCCAATAGCCCCAACGCTTGTCTGTAATGCACACCATGGCGCGGGAATTCTGATTGGACGAATTCGAGCGTATACTCATACGCTGCTCTTGCAATACCGGTAGCCATGGCCGCAATGATCGGTCTTGTACTATCAAAGGTCTTCATCGCAACTCTGAAGCCGCCTGAGCGCGCGCCCGTGCTCTGATAGGCTTCCTCTCCTCCGAGCAGATTTTCATCCGGAACAAAGCAATCTTCAAAGACCAGTTCTGCTGTCTCAGAAGCCCGCAGCCCCATCTTATCCGCAAGCCTCGTACAAGAGAATCCCGGCGTTCCCTTCTCTACAACGAATGCCCGGTGACCGGCTCTTCCAAGTGTCTTATCCACAGTCGCAAAGGCCACTACCCATGAGGCTCTCTTACCATTCGTAATGAAGATTTTTTGACCATTCAGGACATAGCCTCCATTTACCTTCACGGCGGTTGTCTGCAATCCAGATACATCCGAGCCTGCCTCCGGCTCCGTTAAAGCATATGCTCCCCATTTAGGCTCTTCATCTCTTGAGAAGATTGAAAGAAAACGCTCCTTCTGCTCCTTTGTACCGCTATGCTGAATCGGCGGGCCTCCAAGACCTGGTCCAGGCAATGTAAGAGCAATGGCGCAATCTCCCCATCCAAGCTCCTCTGAAGCAATCACGCCAAGCCGGTTTCCCTGCTTTTCCCGTTTCTTCTCCTCTTTTTCTTTCCTCTCAACGTCTCCATCCTTCTCTCCAAAGGAAGACATACTGAGCGAGATTCCTAATTGATTGACTTTCTTCAGCCAATCATCCGGCACCCTCTTTTGTTCATCAGACAGCATAGAAATGGGACGGACTTCATTTTCGGCAAACCAATGGACAACATCCTTAACTTGGGCTTGATGTGGAGACAGTTCGTATGAAATCAACCGCTTCACTCCTTTCATCTTCATTCAGGAGCCAATCTCCTGCATACGCGTTTAAGTCATGCTCCTGCGCAAGCCATACCACTTGGGCCTGACCGTCTCTCATCCATTTCTCAACAGGGTGGTCTTGGACATATCCATGTCCCCCAAGAAGCTGTACAGCCGAATCTGTCACAAACCGGACAGCTCGATGAGCATTCTGCAGAGCTTGAATACTGTGGAATCCAGCATCATTGGCTCCAATGTCTATTTGCTTAGCCGCATATAGAACAAGATGGCGGGCAGCTTTGACATGAATCGCCATCTGAGCGACATTAAAGGATACCCCTTGAAACTTAGCGATTTCTGAGCCGAATGCCTTCCGGCTTGCGGTGTATTCCACCGTATAATCAAGCGCAGCAGAGATAACCCCTACCTCCTTCGCTGCCTCCATGACCCGAATTCGCCTCATAGCAGACTGAGCAAGCTTTCTCGCTTCTACCCCTCTAGCAATGACCGACTCCTTGGAAACGGTTACTTTTTTGAATGACAGGCTGGCAAACCCAGCGCTTAATAGACCTAATCGATAATCACCCTCTAAAGCCTTGAATGAATGATCGAGGCTGTTCTCAAGCAAGAGAATGACCTCTTCTCCATCCTGTGCTTTCCCGTGGATCAGCACATAGTCCGCATACTTCCCATTTCTAAGCGGAACAGTCTCGCCATCAATCAGATAGCCCTCTTCATGACGGCTGATGGACAGCTTTGGCTGGTTCGGATGGCAAAAGGCGATTGTTGGTACATTCCCAGCCTGACAAGCTTTCTTATAGGCAGCAAAAGCAGGATGTTTCTCCGCTTCTCTTATAAAGGCCCCTGACTCCCCTGCTCCTGGAAGTCCCTGTACGATGTCTAAATCCCCATAAGCTAATGCCTCCAAAATCTGTACCTGCGAGAGGACAGGAAGCTCTAATCCACCAAAGCTTTCCGGCAATTCAAGGGTATCCAGGCCAATTTCTTGCAGCTTCTTGATGATTTCCTCACTGACCTTACGATTCTTTTCCGTTTCTCTTGCGGCCGGCCGAATCATTTTCAGGGCAAAATCTCGCGCCACTTGAATAAATGCGGCTTCCTCCTCACTCGGTTTGAATGAAACCAAGCCAAATCCCTCCTCACATATTAGTGATCGTTCGATAGATTGACGAACGCGCCTATGACAAGCCTGTTCAACAATCTGGCCATTTCCTCTATATGAAGGTCACTAGTTGTCTCCTTCACATGGCGAATCACCACCTCATTAATGGCGCCTACCATTGCCTGCGAGATAATGCGGATTTCTTCCTCTCTCACCTGTTCTGAAAACTCTTGATAGGCAAAGACAAAAATCAGGTCAGCAAAGCTTTGCATCGCTTCACGCCTGACTACCTCCACCTCCTCAGAAATACCAACTGATTCAAGCAGGATAAAATGAGCCACAGCAGGATTGGTAAAGCAGATTTGCAAATAGCGATAAATACCGGCATACGCTTTATAGCCAACTCTCGGCTCTTGCACAGCTGCCTTTTTGATTTCCAAGGCGATTTCATCAATTAAATCCTGGCAAAGAGCCACAACTAATGCTTCCTTGCTCGAAAATTGCTGATAGAAGGTCGTTTTGGATACATGGGCAGCTTCAACAATCTCGAGAACAGAGGTATTCTTAAAACCCTTTAAAGCAAAGAGCTTTAAGGCAGAATACAGCATCTTATCCTTCGCTTCTTTCGGAAGTT
Source organism: Pradoshia sp. (assembly GCF_051873915.1). NCBI lineage: Bacteria > Bacillati > Bacillota > Bacilli > Caryophanales > Bacillaceae > Pradoshia > Pradoshia sp. Next base: position 1,191 of record NZ_JBJEFJ010000125.1, on the reverse strand, counting down.
CCTTCATTAGCAGCATCTTGATCATTCCATTCTGTTTTGAGAGTACGAGTACGTATTGGTACTATCTTAACCCAGTAATTGGGACTTTTCAATAAAATTAACAGAAAATTTAAATAATAGTTTTCGACAAAAAAAGAGCTGGACAGCTTTCTTAATGAAAGCCTTCCAACTCTTTTTTTCTTATTTATACACATCCGGATAGACTGCCTTCGCAATCTCCTTCAATCCATCAATTAAGCGAGGACCTGGTCTCGTGACCGTATCGCTGTTCACATCATAAACTTCCTTCTTCTTCACAGCATTTACTTCAGACCAGCCGCTTCTAGCGTAAACCTGCTCTTGTGGATTATCGATATAATAACCATATGTAGTGATGATAACATCAGGATCCCTTTCAATGACCGTTTCCTCACTCATCGTTACCCAGCCTTCTTGGTCGGCTGCAATATTTTCTGCCCCAATGATCTCGAGCATTTCGTTCATAAATGTGCCGCTTCCCGTTGTATATAAATCCGGTGAGGCCGATACTTCAATCCATACCTTCTTCGTTTCCTTCACCTCAGCCGCTTTCTCTTTAATGGCTGCTATCTCTTCTTTCATTTCAGCGATGATTTCTTCGCCTTCCGTCTCTTTACCAGTTGCCTTTGCAATCAGCTCCATTGTCTCATAGGCACCTTCAATAGAATTTGCATCTGGGACAACAACGACATCTATCCCAGCTGATTGAAGCTGTTGAATGATATCTTTATCATTTGTCCCTTGAGAGGCTGAAAATAAAGCAAGATCAGGATTAAGCTCCAATAATTTCTCCACATTCACCTCAATGCCGCCTAGCTTTGTTTTCTCAGAAACAGACTCAGGATAATTATCATAATCAGATACCCCGACAATTTCATCCTCAAGCCCTAATGCATACGCTGTTTCAGTATTGCTCGGAAGCAAGGAGACAATACGCTCAGGCTTGTCTTTGATCGTAATCTCTTCTCCTGTTCCATCCTTCACCGTTACTGGAAATGCGCTTTCTGTACTTTCACTGGAGTTCTTGCTCTTGTTTTCATTCTCTGATGTACCGCCGCAGGCAGTAAGAACAATGGATAAGGCCATCAAAAAGGCCAATAAACCGGCAAATCTCTTCTTCATTAACACGAATAATTCCCCTCCTCTAAAGTGAAACTTCCATCAGCGGGGGTG
>NZ_JBJEFJ010000124.1:0-1800 GCF_051873915.1 Pradoshia sp. | reverse complement strand
AAGAGGAAATATGATTCCTTTTTTCTATCAAATAGAAAACATCGTCTATTATGATTTAAAGTACGGACTCTCCTCAATTCTCCCCCTGCCGAGACACATGATAAAATAAACTCAACACCACTTCATAAAGGGGAATCCAACATGCAACCACTGCCAATCTGGTCAGATAAGATTGATTTACATGAGGAAGCACCAATTATTGTCCCTTATATGGCAGAGCAAAATCCTGCCCGCTCCGCTGTGATCATTTGTCCTGGAGGAGGCTACCGCATGCGTGCTTGGCATGAGGGTGAGCCTGTGGCTGAGTGGCTGAATACGCTTGGCATTACGGCGTTTGTCCTCCATTACCGAGTCAATCCTGCCAAGCATCCAGAGCCGCTTGCTGATGTGCAGCGCGCCATTCGTTATGTGCGTTATCATGCAGAGGAATGGGGAATTGACCCCGATAAGATTGGGCTTCTTGGCTTTTCTGCAGGCGGCCATCTAGCAGCCTGTGCCGCAAATATGTCGGATTATCCTGCGTATAAGAAAATCGACAAAATCGATTCAGCATCCTGCAGGCCAGATATCGCTATTCTCTGTTACCCCGTAATCACGATGCTTGAGCATACTCATGAAGGCTCACTCACCTGTCTGCTCGGGGAAAACCCGAAGCATGAAGCACGCGAACTTCTTTCCATGGAGCGTCATGTCAGCACGGACACGCCGCCGACCTTCCTTTGGCATACGGCTGACGATCAGTCTGTTCCGGTCATCAACAGTCTTCTGTATGCCAACCAATTGAGCACAGCCCAGATTCCATATGAGCTTCATGTGTTTCAAAATGGACGGCATGGGCTTGGCCTAGCAGAGGAGGAACCAGACACCGCAAGATGGACAGGGCTTTGTGCAAGCTGGCTGTCAAAACAAGGATTTTGCAAAGCATAAAAAAGGAAGGCAGTCCCCATTATTTTGGGTGCTGCCTTCCTCGTCTTTATCCTCTTCCGCCTTGGAAGCTTGGATATAACGTCATTCCGCCGTCTGCATAAAGAGACAGTCCAGTAACATAGCTTGCTTCATTAGAGGCGAGCCAGGCCGCACAGGCGGCAATTTGCTCCGGCTGGCCGATCATGCCGAGCGGAATCATCTCCTCTACCTGCTCCCTTTGTTCAGGATCATCGAATTTTTCTGCATTAATCGGCGTTTTTATCGCTCCCGGACAGATGCTGTTCACCCTGATGCCATGAGGGGCATATTCCATTGCCAATGTTTCTGTCATTAACTTCACTCCGCCCTTACTTGCTGCATAGTGGACGAATTGCGGCCAAGGAATTCGGTCATGCACAGAGGACATATTAATGATAGAGCCCTTGATTTTATTTTCAACCATGTATTTGAGGGCTTCACGGGATCCGAGGAAGGCACCGGTCAGATTGATATCGATGACTTTCTGCCAATCCTCTAATGATAATTCGTGGGATTCCACTTGATTTTCCATTCCCGCGTTATTGATCATGACGTCAAGTGTGCCGAAGGTTTCAACCGCACAGTCAATCATTTTCTTGACGTCCTCTTCCTTTGTAACGTCACCCTGGACCGCCACGGCATCACCGCCGTATGATTTGATCGTCTCAATAATGGCATTATGATCATGCTTGTCTGAATGATAATTAATGACGACCTTGGCTTGTTCTTTCCCGAACCGTTCTGCCATCCCTTTTCCTAGACCTGTTGCAGCACCTGTGATCACGACAACTTTCCCTTTTAAACTATCATACATAGTCTATTCCTCCTTCATTATTCTTTCGTGAAACCGAGCAT
>NZ_JBJEFJ010000123.1:0-41730 GCF_051873915.1 Pradoshia sp. | reverse complement strand
GTTTTTTATTGTTTATGAGCAAGTATGTTTCAAATGGAATCATCAACCAATCTGGGTTTCAAATAGACGGTATGCCAAATGGAAACAAGATTGGCGCGAGATAAATAACCCCTAACAGCAGAATGAGCGAGAGCGATAGGAGGATAGAGAAAATCGATTGGGCAATTCTCCTTTTATTAGGGTTTTCAAAGGGAATTCCAATAACCCCTAAGATCAAGGTGACCAGCAGAAAAGGGATAAGGGAATAAATCCATGTCTGGCTGCTAAAGGCCGAGCCGAATATCATAAAGAAGATAAAGACGATAAAGGCGAGCAGTGTGAGGAGAAAGGACCATTGGTTGGCAAAGGTCTGAACCGCACTCTTTTTTTCTGATTTCATGTTCACCATTCCTTTGTGTAAATCTATAGACCATTATATAATGGTTCCGAATATTGGGAATGGGGTAAAAGTCTCTCCTTGCTGATTTATACATCTAGTATTAAAAACCATATGTGGGATTTATGGAAATAGATGAAGTGGTTGTTATTTACCTTGCATGAGGAAACACGTATAATAAATGGAAAGACGAAGAAATATGAGGGATTATTGATGAATGATAAAATGGATTTTATAGAGAATATTGGGTTAAATGAAAGGCTGAATCTTCACGAAATTCCAGAGATTGACCTTTATATGGATCAAGTCATTCAATTATTCGAGAATAAGTTTAAAGAAACAAAGCGGACTGATGATGAGAAGATTCTTACGAAAACGATGATTAATAATTATGCGAAGGCTAAAGTGTTCTTCCCAATCAAGAATAAGAAATACACGAAAAGGCACTTAATCTTGCTCAGTCTTATCTATCAGCTAAAAGGAAGCCTGTCCATCAATGAAATCAAAGGGATTCTTGACCCGCTCAATGAAAGAATTATGAAGGATGATCTCTCAATTGACTGGCTGTATGAGGCCTTCTTGAAGCAAACGGATAAGAATGCCGCCATTTTCACGGAAAGTATCGAAACAAGCATGAAGGAGCTTAAGGAGACAGCAGGAGCTAGTCAGGAGGAGGATGCGGAATATTTTGAGGAACTATTGGCCGTAGCATCGCTTGCTCATATGAGTCAATTGTATAAGCGGGCTGCTGAGAGCTTAGCCGCCAAGATTGAAGATAGACAGCCGAAAAAGGGGTAAATAAAAACCCCTTTTTCAGAAACCTGAATAAAGGGGATTGTCCGCGTTTTGTGTGTGAGTTGATGCGCTTTTGACAGCATCGGCTCTTTTTATTTGGATTTGATCTTTCCAGTCCATTTCTTGAAGCCGCCATCAAGCTGGTAAAGGTCGCGGTAGCCGTTTTTGTATAACATTTGAGCTGCTCTTGTGCTTCTCATACCACTTTGGCAGTATAAGTAGACAGGCTTGTCCTTGCGCAATTCCTTCATGCGCATCTTTAATTGAGTGGATGGAATGTTGCGGGCTCCCAAAATATGTCCGCCGTCAAATTCATTTTGTTCACGAACGTCAATCAGCTGGGCTTTCCGGTATCCAGCTTTGAACTCTTCTTGGGATAAGGTCTTAACCATTTTTTTTGTAGAGAAATAGCTGTAAATTGAATACGCAATGATCAGCACAGCCAGGCCAATCAGAATATATGTCGTTGGTGTCAATGAAATCCCCACTTTCTCGTTTGTTCCCTCATTTATTATACAGGGAGATATTTTGTCTGGCAAAATTTTTTTATGGCAATCCCTCTAAAAAGAATGCTTTAATCTTTACGACCCCTCCTTCGGACCGATATAATTTATATTCTGGCATTCGACATCAGTCTTCATCAAAAGGGGTTCATAAGCCAGAATAAGGACGAATATTGTAGAATGTAAGGCAAAAGTCCTAAATCCTAGTTATTGTTTGATTTTGTTCAAAATGGGTAGAAAAATGTTCATAATCGCAGATTCTCTTAAAATTCTGCCCATAGAGGAAGATTGACAATTCATTCGATAAATGCACAAATACAATATATAGTATGCGTTGAAAAAATAGGGACACAATATGTAGTTGAATTTCAAAAAGACGTATGATAACGTTATTTATATTAAAACAAACTGCATCAGAGAAAGAAAAACATTCATGAAGAATACTTAAGAGGTTGGGAGAGATCATATTGTATACTGCTGTTAATCATAAGCTGTCTGTAAATGTCGAAAGGTTGAATAAGGATATTGCCAATTTTCCACAGGTGTTTCCAATAACACCCGACATGAATAAGACTTATAAAGGTGTATCAAGACTTGTTATGATCGATCGCTATTCGTTTAAGGATACGGAGAAGCTTACGCTTGCCAATGGGGACTTCGTTGTCTTGACGATCAAGGAAGATCCAAAATTCCCAGCCCGCGGACTAGGATATATTCAAGAAATTGATTGGGAAAAGAAAACAGCCCATGTGCTTGTAGAAGAAGAATACAGAGCTTCGTTGGACAAGCATGATGAAATGAAAACAGGTTTGATTTGCAAGTCGCTTGATGTCATTGAAAAGCCGCTTGAGATTTACTATGAGCAAATCGCGAAACGCAATGCGCGCGGTTTGGCACAAGTGGAGAAGACAGAAGAGAAGCGTCAGGAATCCTTTGAGAGATTCTATCAGCAATTGGTTCAAACAAACTTTATCCCTGCTGGCCGTGTGCTGTATGGAGCTGGATCGGAGACAGAGGTGACATATTTTAACTGTTACGTTATGCCGTTCATCAAGGACAGCCGTGAGGGTATCTCTGAACACCGCAAGCAAGTTATGGAAATTATGAGCAGAGGCGGCGGAGTAGGTACAAACGGTTCTACCTTGCGTCCACGAAACACCCTTGCCCGTGGTGTTAACGGCAAATCCTCGGGAGCGGTTTCCTGGCTTGATGATATCGCGAAGCTGACTCATTTGGTCGAACAAGGCGGTTCACGTCGCGGTGCGCAAATGATTATGCTTGCTGACTGGCATCCCGATATTGTTGAGTTCATCATCTCTAAGATGCAAAATCCGAAAATCCTGCGCTTCTTGATGGAAGTATCAGAAGATGAGACGATTCAAAGGCTGGCTGCAGAGAAATTAAAATTCACACCTCTTTCCATTCAGGAACAAGCCATGTATCAGGGAATCGTGAACTATAAGACCATTCCAGGACTAGGCGGTTTCAGTGAAGCCATCATTCAAGAAGCAGAGGAAAAACTGGCGCACGGCGGCAATGACGCTGTCCATAATCCAGACTTCCTAACAGGTGCAAACATCTCTGTCTGCTTGACAAAGGAGTTCATGGATGCTGTTGAGAATGATGCTGAATATGAATTGCGCTTCCCTGATGTAGAATCCTACAGCCCAGAGGAAATGGAAATCTATAATAATGAATGGGCGGATTGCGGAGACGTACGGGAGTGGGAAAAACGCGGCTATGGTGTGCGTGTTTACCGTAAAGTGAGAGCGAAGGAATTATGGAATTTAATTAATATTTGTGCTACTTACTCTGCGGAGCCTGGTATTTTCTTTATCGATAATGCCAATGACATGACTAATGCAAAGAGCTATGGACAAAAGGTCGTTGCGACAAACCCATGCGGTGAGCAGCCTTTAGCTCCTTATTCCGTATGTAACCTGGCAGCCGTGAACTTAGCGGAAATGACAGATAAGGACGCAAAAACGGTCAATTTCGATAAGCTGAAGGAAACGGTTAAAGTCGGTGTTCGCATGCAGGATAATGTCATTGATGCGACTCCATATTTCCTTGAAGAGAATAAACGCCAAGCCTTGGGCGAAAGACGTGTCGGCCTTGGAGTTATGGGTCTTCATGATATGCTCATCTACTGTGAGAAAGAATACGGCTCAAAAGACGGCAATGAGCTTGTTGACCGTGTATTTGAAACAATTGCGACTGCAGCCTATGAGGAATCCATTGAACTCGCTAAGGAGAAGGGAAGCTTCCCATTCTTGGTTGGAGATACTGAGGAAGAAACAAAAGCATTGCGTGAAGCCTTTATTCAATCCGGCTTCATGAAGAAAATGCCGGAGCATATCCGTCAAGATATTCTCAAATATGGAATTCGCAACTCTCACCTGCTTACTGTTGCACCGACAGGAAGCACGGGAACGATGGTAGGAGTATCGACAGGACTTGAGCCATACTTCTCCTTCACTTACTTCAGAAGCGGACGACTCGGTAAATTCATTGAAGTAAAAGCGGATATCGTAGAGGACTACTTGGCGCGCAATCCTGAGGCAGATCCTCATAACCTTCCGGAATGGTTTGTATCTGCGATGGATCTCACTCCTGAGAAACATGCGGATGTACAGTGCATTATCCAGCGCTGGATCGACAGCTCCATCAGTAAGACGGTTAATGCTCCGAAGGGCTACTCTGTCGAACAGGTTGAGAAAGTGTACGAGCGTCTTTATAGAGGCGGAGCAAAAGGCGGTACCGTGTATGTGGACGGAAGCCGTGACACGCAAGTCTTGACTTTGAAGAAGGAAGAGAGTACCGAGACAGCTGAAATGCCAAAGGAAAGAACGGAACAGCATGTCGTGCTAGTTGACACCATCAATGCGCTTGAATCAACGAGCGTCACTATTGGAAGCGAAGTCGGCAACACTTGTCCGGTTTGCCGAAAAGGCAAGGTTGAGGAGCTTGGCGGCTGCAATACCTGCACGAACTGCGGCGCGCAGCTGAAATGCGGATTGTAATCCAATAAGGCTAAGGCAATGATTTCAAAAGGATGGCAAACTTTCTTGCCATCCTTTTTTTGTGTCTTGAACATACTACCTGTAAGGTAGGTGAGATGATTGAAACCATTCATTCCTCAACTGGTCTATTTTGAGCCTAAGGCTTTAGACTATCCATTAGGTCAAGAACTATGGGAGAAATTCCGGACAATGCCGAATGTTGAGATCCGCCAGACAACCTCCCATAATCAAATTAGGGACCTTCCTGGAGAAACGGAACTGCAGAAATATCGAATAGCCAAATCGACGATGGTGGTAGGCTTGAGGAAAACCTTGAAATTCGATACCTCCAAGCCATCAGCAGAATATGCTATCCCGCTTGCGACAGGCTGTATGGGTCATTGTCATTACTGTTATTTGCAGACGACACTTGGGAGCAAACCGTATATACGCGTGTATGTTAATCTGGAGGAGATTTTTGACAAAGCACTCACCTATATAGGTGAACGTGCACCAGAGATTACCCGCTTTGAGGCAGCCTGTACGTCAGACATTGTCGGTATTGATCATTTAACCCATTCATTGAAAAAGGCAATAAATTTTTTCGGGGAAACTGAGCTTGGACGCTTACGTTTTGTGACGAAATTTCATCATGTCGATCATTTGCTTGATGCACGGCATAATGGACATACGAGCTTCCGATTCTCCATTAATTCCCGCTATGTCATCAAGAATTTCGAACCGGGTACGTCCTCGTTTGATGAAAGGCTGGAGGCGGCCAGAAAGGTAGCAGCAGCCGGTTATCATTTAGGATTTATCGTAGCCCCCATCTATATGCATGATGAGTGGGAGGAGGGCTATGCGGAGCTGTTTGACCGGCTCAAAAAGGCGCTGGGGGAATATGCGGATCTTCCGCTTTATTTTGAACTCATCCAGCACCGTTTCACAAAGCCGGCCAAAAAGGTTATTGAGGCCAGATATCCGAAATCAAAACTTGAGATGGATGAAACGAAACGAAAATATAAATGGGGCAAGTACGGGATTGGAAAATATGTTTACCCGGATGATGAGGCTGCCCGTTTAAGAAGTCATATTGAAGAATCTATCCAAGCTCACTTTCCGCAGGCAGAAATTAAATACTTTACCTAAACCGTTCTAAAATGCACTCCTACTGCTTAAAGATGATAAGTAAGCGAGAACATCTTGGGAGGGAGTGCATCGGTTTGTACATAGATGGTGTTTTCTGCGGCGGGGGAATCAAAGGATTTGCCCTTATCGGTGCCGTGATGGAGCTGGAGCAGCAGGGATACACGTTTAAACGTGTAGCGGGAACAAGTGCAGGCTCCATTATTGCTGGATTTCTCGCGGCTGGATACAGTGGTGCTGAGATTAAGCTCTTAATGGAGGATGTTGAGCTCAGCCGGTTATTGGAATCGAAGAAACGGATCCAATTTCCTTTTGCCCGCTGGTTGAAATTATATTGGACGATGGGTTTATATAAAGGAGATGCCCTAGAGTGCTGGATCAAGGAAATTCTTGAGAAAAAAGGGATTCATACTTTCGGAGATCTTTCAGATAAGCAGCTGCGTATCATTGCCTCCGACCTATCAAATGGGCGTATGCTTATATTGCCTGATGATCTTGCTGCCTATAATATTGAACCGAAACAGTTCCCTGTCGCAAAAGCGATTCGGATGAGCTGCTCCATTCCCTTTTTCTTTGAGCCGATCAAGCTGAAAACAGTCGGGGAAAAATACATTGTCGTCGATGGCGGGGTGTTGAGTAATTTTCCGATGTGGTTATTTGATCAGGATAATATTAATCCTATCAGACCAGTACTTGGTCTTAATTTAGTTCATGAGAAGACAGAGAAGAGCAAAGAGGAAATCACGAATGCGATTGGTCTTTTTTCTTCTCTTTTTGAAACGATGCGTAATGCACATGATTCTCGTTATATCTCACGTAAGTTTGTCAAAAATATTATTTTTATCCCAGTGAAGGATGCAGGTTTTATTGAGTTCTCGCTGACAGATGAGCAAAGGACAGGACTGGTTGAAAGCGGACGGAGGGCTGCGGCTCAGTTCGTCAAACATTGGACGCATCGAATAAAGAAGAAAATGAATTAAGAAAAAAGGTTCAAGCACAATGCTTGAACCTTTTTAGCTTGTTTAAAACAGGGCGCGATTTTTTTTGCGGGCCTTTTTGCCTTCGATGACAGTCAACTGAATGTTTGATTTCTTTTTTGGCTTGTTAATTAAGGTTTCTTTTGAAATCACGGTTAGTCCATGTGTATTATGGTGCTTGCTTCTTTTGGGTTTCATCGTATCTTGTTTATGTTTCTTAGCTGAGATTCGGGCTGCCTTCCGGTATGCTTGACGCTCTTTGCCTGTTTTGCCTGAGCTACCTTTCAGCATGAATCGTTTGTACACAAGATAGATTACCCCAATGATTGCCGCTCCGATAAGCACACTTCGTATGAATGATGCAGCGTTGTACTGCAATGTATAAATCAAGCCCACTACCGCTAATCCCAGAAGAACATAAATGATGATAGTTGATTTGTTACGATTCATAGAAAGCACCTCCTTAAGAGCATCATTAGCGTATTTATGGGAATTTAAACAGCTATACCAATAAATTTTTCTCTTAATTTTAATTTACACAATTTTCTCTCCGTTCAAACCTTGTCCAGCCCTCTTTTCGGCTTCAAGCATGTTATTGAAGGAAATGATGGCGGTTTGAATCTGGTCATCATTCGGTTCCTTCGTTGTCAGAAGCTGCAGCCATAGACCTGGGTAGCCAAGAAAACGGAGCACTGGTACATCGCGCAGCTTATTGGTCAGCTGTAAAACCTCGAAGGAGAGGCCCAGAACAACCGGAATGAGAGCCAACCGGTTTAGAATCCGTGCATATAACGGATCGGTCGGGACGAACATATACAGGAACAATCCAACAACGACAGTAAAGAGAATGAAACTGCTGCCGCAGCGGTAATGAAGCCGGGATGCATGTCGTACGTTTTCAACAGTCAATTCCTTATTTGCCTCAAAGGCGTTAATGACTTTATGTTCAGCACCATGATATTGGAACACGCGCTTAACGAGAGGTGTCATGGAAACAAAGTATATATACAAAAGTAATAATGTTAATTTGAAGAATCCTTCTATTAATATTTGAGCTCCCTTTGCCGGTGCGACACCTTGGAAGATTGCCGCCAAGAATACGGGGATGAGGGTGAACAAAACTTTCCCAAGAATGAACGATAGAATGCCGACAGCTGCGACACCGAGAATCATGCCTAGCTTTGAGCTTTCCTCTTCCTGTACGATTTGGTCGTCATCCTTCGGGTCAACATCAAAGCGGTCAGTAGAAAAGGATAGATGCTTTGAGCCGACGGCGCTTGATTCGATAATAGCCACGATGCCTCTGAGAAAAGGGATTTTCTTAAGTTTTTGAATGGTTGGATGGCTCTTTCGCGGCATCGAAAAGGAATCGTATGTTCCATCCTTCCGTTTGATCGTTGTCACGGTGCAATGTTTGCCGCCGAACATGACTCCTTCTACGACAGCCTGCCCGCCGTAGACTGGTTTATTTTCCACTGTATTCACCACTCCATGTTATTTATAGTATGAATGTTTATCTTCTTATTTTACCGAATCTTGAGGGATATCTCTACTATTGGATTCATTCATCATGAAGTTTGCTTAAACGGTACATACTAGTCTATGAGGTGAAGATGAATGGAAGAGAATGTAACAGAAGTAAAAGAGCCATTAAGCTATGGAGCTACAGTGACAGCGATTGGTTTGTTCGCTGGTGTGTTTTGGGGGGCAATCTTTCAATTATTTGTGTATTTTAACTTTACGGAAATTGGCCCTGCCTTTGTGATACGGTCTTGGATTAAGGCTGATTTCGCCAAGGGATGGGTGGGTGTCATTCTCTCACTTGTTTGTCTATCCGTGATATCCTTGCTGTTTGCCTATTTGTATTCCGTTGTTTTTCGCAAAATATACTCCTACTGGCTTGGTGTTGGTTATGGTCTTGTTATTTGGGCATTGATTTTCCTTGTGTTAAGGCCTCTGTTCCCAGGCATGAAGACCGTAATGGAATTGTCCTTCCATACAATCCTTACAACCGTATGCTTATTTCTCCTTTATGGGCTATTCGTCGGTTACTCCATCAGTTTTGAGTATAACGAAAGACAGCTGGAAAAAAAGGGGCAGACAGAAAATAACGAAGCTCAGGTATAAATATATAGTGGTCCCTTTCCTGCATATGATAAAATGATTAATATCCATTAAAGGCTTACTTTAGCGGTTGGTCATACATATATACAGGGGCTTTAAGCCTGGCTCCGGAACAGGCAGCAGCTATTATATTAGATAAGGGAGAGAATGTATAATGGAAAAATTACAAAGATTTCGTGAAAATCTTGCCGCAGAAAAAATAGATGCCATGATTATCACAAATCCTTACAACCGAAGATATATCTCAAATTTCACAGGTACATCAGGCATAGTTGTCATTTCTGAAAAGGAAGCAAAATTTATTACAGACTTTCGTTATACGGAACAAGCGGCCAAGCAGGCGGTTGGATTTGAGATTGTTAAGCATACCGGTCCGATTGAGAATGAGGTGGCGGCACAGCTTAAAGCAATGGGCGCCAAGAAAGTTGGCTTTGAGCAGGATGACCTTACATTTGCCCTATACAAAACCTATGAAGGCGTGGTAGAGGGGGAGCTTGTTCCTTTATCCGGCTTTGTAGAAAAATTGCGCTTGATTAAGACTCCTGAAGAGATTAAGATATTAAAGGATGCGGCAGACATTGCAGATGCTGCCTTTGAGCATATTTTAGGGTTTATCCGTCCAGGTTTGACGGAAATGGAAGTTTCCAATGAGCTTGAATTCTTCATGCGTAAAGCGGGTGCTACCTCTTCTTCCTTTGATACAATTGTGGCTTCCGGCGCGCGTTCGGCGCTTCCGCATGGTGTCGCAAGTGATAAGGTGATTGAGAAGGGTGATTTTGTCACTCTGGATTACGGCGCACTCTACAAAGGGTATATATCTGATATTACCCGTACAGTTGCTGTTGGTGAACCAAGTGATGAGCTGAAGAAGATCTATGGGATAACGCTTGAAGCGCAGGTTTATGCGATGGAAAATATTAAACCTGGCTTAACAGGCAAACAAGCAGATGCACTTGCACGGGATATCATCGCCGCAAAAGGCTATGGTGAATATTTCGGACATTCCCTTGGTCATGGAATCGGCCTTGAAGTCCATGAAGGCCCTGGCTTGTCCTTTAAATCAGATATAGTCTTAGAGAAGGGCATGACCGTGACATGTGAACCAGGCATTTATTTACCGGGAGTCGGCGGCGTGCGAATCGAGGATGATTTATTGCTGACAGAAGGCGGCAATGAAAGATTGACCCATTCAACAAAAGAATTAATTATTTTATAAGGCAGTAGGAGGCTATTATCACATGATTTCTGTTAATGATTTCAAAACAGGCTTAACAATCGAAGTAGACGGCGGTATTTGGCAGGTTATCGAATTCCAGCACGTAAAACCAGGTAAAGGTGCGGCATTCGTGCGCTCTAAATTACGTAACCTTCGTACAGGCGCGATTCAAGAGAAAACATTCCGTGCCGGTGAAAAAGTATCGAAAGCGCATATCGACAACCGCAAAATGCAATACCTTTATGCAAGCGGCGATAACCATGTATTCATGGATAACGAAACATATGATCAAATCGAATTGCCTACTGCGCAAATCGAATATGAATTGAAATTCTTGAAAGAAAACATGGAAGTGTCCATCATGATGTTCCAAACAGAAACACTTGGCGTTCAGCTTCCAACAACTGTTACATTAGAAGTAACTGAAACTGAACCAGGCATCAAAGGGGATACAGCATCCGGCGGTACGAAGCCGGCAACTGTTGAAACCGGTCTTGTTGTTCAAGTTCCATTCTTCGTAAATGAAGGAGACAAGCTTATCATCAATACATCTGACGGTTCATACGTTTCCCGCGGATAATCGATTGTCTTATAAGAAAAAGCTGCAGAGCACGCCAATCATTCTTTTGGCAGCCTGCAGCTTTTTTTTGCACCCAGGAGAGCGCTCCTGGGTGTTTTTAGTACCTGGAACACTTGTCTAATCTTTTTCTGGGTTGAAGGGACATAAAATACTTGTCCATGAATACATTTTAAGTAAATGACACATATAGCGAGGGAGATGTATGGAAGGAGTATTGGAAATGCTGCCCAAGGCTATTCTCGCTGACATGACGGGAATGACCTTGAATGAAGAGGATGTGGAGGAAATCCGTATCCGTGTCGGAAGGCCGCTCGAAGTCATGGCAGGCAGACAGGTTCATTACGGGAGACGGCCCGTCGGACGGGAGGAGGCTGAGATCTTCATGAACAAAATCAGTCAATTTTCTTTCTATATGCTCGATGAAGAATTGAAGAGGGGCTATATCACCATTAAGGGAGGACATCGAATTGGCATCGCGGGGAAGGTGATTCTTGAAAATGGCAGTGTGAAGGGGATACGGGAGGTCACCTTTTTTAATATTCGAATTGCCAGACAGAAGAAAGGACTTTCAGAGGGGTGGATACCCTACTTGTACCAAGGGCGGTGGTTATCCACTTTAGTCATCGGTCCGCCTCAATCAGGAAAGACAACCTTTCTGCGAGATTTAGCCCGGATTGCCTCGACAGGAGATGAAAGGCACCGGATTTCGCCTAAGAAGGTTGGGATCATAGATGAACGTTCGGAAATAGCGGGATGTGTTCACGGGGTGCCGCAGATGGAATTCGGTATCCGAGTAGACGTGCTTGATGCCTGTCCAAAGGCGGAAGGAATGATGATGATGATTCGATCCATGAGTCCAGACATTCTCGTAGCAGATGAAATAGGAAGAAGAGAGGACAGAGATGCTGTCATGGAAGCGGTCAATGCAGGTACCGCTCTCTTTATCACAGCTCATGGTCATAGTTTAGAGGATATTCTGTCAAGACCCAGTATGAAAGCAATTATTACAGAGGCGCAGTTTGAACGGTTTATCGAACTTGCGCGGATAGACAAGCCGGGGTGTGTGGTCAAGGTCAGAGATGGAACAGGAAAAATCTTATATGACGGAGAAAGAGTGAGGACATGATTAAACTACTTGGTGCCGTGCTGATCGTTTTTTCAACCTCCTGGATAGGGTGGGATTTCTCGAAACGGCTGATTGCCCGACCTAAGCAAATACGGGATTTGAGGGCTGCATTGCAAATCTTGGAGGCAGAAATCATGTATGGTCACATGCCGCTAAGGGAAGCTGTTTTGAAATTGGCCAAGCAAATTCCCGAGCCGGTTGCAAGAGGCTTTACCTTGTTTGCAGATTACTTGAACGAAGAAAATCAGACGGTCACGAATGCCTGGCGTCAAAGTATCGAGGAAATGATGAAATGGACTGAGCTTGAGGATAAAGAGGCCGAAATCCTTCTTCAGTTTGGAGAGACTCTTGGAAAGCATGATCGGGATACGCAGCGGAAACAAATTCAACTGGCATTGACACATCTCGAGCGGGAGGAAATGCTGGCACTCGATAAACAAATGAAATACGACAAGATGGTGAAAAGTCTTGGTTTCTTCTCAGGTCTTTTAATTGCCATCCTATTGTTGTGATGAATAGGGGGAAATGAGCGGAATGGGCATCGATATTGATATTATTTTTAAAATTGCGGGTGTTGGACTGATTGTCGCTTTCATTCATACGATTCTCGATCAAGTCGGCAAGAAGGAGTATTCACAATGGGTAATCTTGGTCAGCTTTATTTATATTTTGTTCAATGTTGCCCAAGTTGTCGGGCAGCTGATTGACCGGATTAAATCCGTATTCCTATTTCAATAGAAGCTTGGGGTGATGAGCCATCGAAATGCTGCAAATAACCGGTGTAGCCCTGATTGGGGCGTTCCTTGCCATGATTATAAAGGAGCAAAAGCCAAATCTCGCCTTTTTGCTTGTTGTCTTTGTTGGAAGCTCAATCTTTTTATTCCTAGTCGACAAGATTTACGAAATCATCCAAATGGTTCAACAATTGGCCGTAAACGCCAATGTGAACATGGTGTATTTATCAACTGTACTGAAAATTATCGGAATTGCCTATATCGCGGAGTTTACGTCTCAAATCACGAAGGATGCCGGGATGGGGGCGATTGCCTCCAAGATTGAGCTCGCAGGAAAAATTCTTATCCTGACGATGGCAATCCCAATCTTGAGCGTAATTATCGAGAGCATCATCCAGATGATCCCGAATTAACTCCCGGATTGGGAAGCAATTAAAGGGGCTGAATATTTATATGAAGCATTTTTTGCGGACAAGCATTCTACTCTTCATTCTTCTATTTCTTTGCAGCTATAGCCAGCAAGTGTTGGCTGCCCCGGGAACAACGACCGTAAACACGCAGCAAGAGGAGGCGGTTGAAACATTCGGTGTGGAGGACATTCCGCTTGATGACTTAAAACAGTTTTGGGATTCGGTCTATGACCAATATGGCGGTTTTCTACCGGAATCTCAAAAAGGGAGTTTCTTCGATTTCATCAGCGGAGAAAAAAAATTCTCCTTTAAGGAGTGGCTTTCTGGAATCATTCAGTTTATCTTTCATGAGTTAATCGCGAATGGAAAGCTGCTTGGAACGCTCATTCTGCTGACGGTGTTCAGTGTCTTTCTCCAATCTTTGCAAAGTACCTTTGAGAAGACATCTGTCAGCAAGGTGGCAAACTCGATTGTTTTTATGGTTTTAATGATTATTGCACTGAACAGTTTCTATGTGGCAGTCAATTATGTCACCTCGACAATTTCACAGATTACCGATTTTCTGATTGCACTAGTGCCGCTACTATTAGCTCTGATTGCAAGCTCAGGCGGCGTCCTCTCTGCGGCCTTCTTTCATCCGATGCTCTTATTCCTCATGAACACGAGCGGTGCCCTGATTGAGTACATCGTCCTGCCGCTGCTCTTCCTCTCAACCTTACTGAGCATTGTCAGCATGCTGTCAGAGCATTATAAGGTGACCCAGCTGGCCGGACTGTTACGAACATGGAGCGTTGGTCTTTTAGGAATTTTCATGACTGTTTTTCTTGGTGTGATCTCGGTTCAAGGAATTTCAACAGCGGTTGCTGATGGAATCGGCCTGCGTACGGCTAAATTCCTGGCAGGAAATTTCATCCCGGTCATCGGGCGGATGTTCACGGACGCTGCGGATACAGTCATAGGGGCATCTCTGCTCTTAAAGAACACAGTCGGAATTGCTGGTGTGGTCATGCTTTTGATTATGGCTGCATTCCCTGCTTTGAAGATCCTGTTGATTGCTCTCGTTTATAAATTTGCCGCTGCCATCTTACAGCCTCTTGGGGCAGGTCCCATTATTAAATGCTTAGATGTGATTGGCAAGAATATCATTTATGTCTTTGCTGCATTGGCCATTGTCAGTCTTATGTTCTTTCTGACGGTCACGGTAATTGTTGCTGCTGGAAATGTCACAATGATGGTTCGATAGGAGGGAGCTGTCCATGTCTTTTTTGACAACATGGGTGACCAATATTATTGTTTTCATCTTATTCGCTGTTGTGCTGGACATGCTCCTTCCCAATTCATCGATGCAGAAGTACACCAAGCTTGTGGTTGGGTTATTGCTGACAGCCATCTTTTTAACCCCGATTCTTACCTTGCTTAAGCAGGACTTCACCAGTGATATTCAGCATAAAATCATGTCCAACGGGGTTTGGGGCAATCAGGAAATGGAAAATTCGCTGGAATCGAAGAAAAAAGAAATAGAAGAGACGCAGCAAGCATATATATTGGAACAGATGGCTGTCCAACTGAAAAGTGAAGCAGAAAAGGAGCTGACAGAAAGGAGTGGGTACGAAATCCAAGATGTGGAGATCCGGCTCATCAATCCTAAAGGGGAGATGAAGGAGGAAAACATCGAGTCCATTCATGTCACCCTCGTAGAACAGAGCAAGGAAGAGGCAGAGGGTGTACAACCTGTAGAGAAGGTTGACATTGACTTAGAAGAACAGCAATCGCTTATAACCGCACCTTCACCCCAGATACAGGAAATTTTGTCGGAGAAATGGGGAGTTAGCAGCAGCAAATTAATAATCGAAATCAATGAAGGGGGTGATGGTCTTTGAATAAAGAAAAACTGAACAAACTCAAAGGGATGTTTATGAAACAGGATGGAGACGGAAAGAAACCGCCATATCGGAATATTGCCATCCTGCTTCTGGCCGGCATCCTGCTGATGGTCAGCAGCCTGTTTATCAATCGGGGGGATGAGACAAAGGACAAGACCAACGCGGTGTTTGAGGCGGCCAGCAAGGAAGTGAAGGAGGACGCAGCTGAAACATTCGGCTCCGGCAATTCCAAGAAAACCGGCACGATTGCTTCTATTGAGAAAGCTTATGAAAGCGAGCTGAAGGACACCCTTGAGACGATGAATGGAGTTTCTAATGTATCCGTGATTGTCAATGTCGACTCGACGGAGGAAAAAGTGTATGAGAAAAATGCCGTATCCCAGCATCAAATCACGGAGGAAACTGACCGTGACGGGGGAGAAAGAAAGGTAGAGGATTTCTCAACCGATGAGAAGGTTGTCATCATCCGGGAAGGTGACAAGGAGGTCCCGCTTGTTCAGCAAACAAAAAAACCCACCATCAGGGGAGTACTGATTGTTGCCAAGGGAGCAGATAATATCAGCATAAAAAAGGAAATAGTAGAAGCTGTCACACGCGTGCTTGATGTACCAAGCCATCGTGTTGCTGTTAGTGCCAAAAAATAACGAAATAAGAGGAGGAACTATCCGTGTTGCTAAGAAAACAAACAGTATGGTTGTTGACAATGTTAAGTTTGGTGGCGGTCTTGAGTGTCTACTATATTACTTCTCCGCAGGAAACTACTGTGAATCAGGAAGCACAGGAGGAGACGGAAAACGGAAAAGGCGGGGATAGCGGCAATGCTGAACAATCCACTGTCGTATCTAATGAGGCAAGTGATTCTGCGTTTGAGGCGATGCGCATGGACTTGAATGATGAGCGCAGCAAGGAGAAGGAACAGCTGACTGAAAAGGTAGCATCAAGCGATCTGTCAGAGGAAGAGCGGGTAGACGCGCATGAGCAGATTGAGCAGCTGGATGAATTGTCGACAAAAGAGGATATGCTTGAATCAATGATTGTCGCCTTAGGATATAAGGATGCGTTAGTGAGAGCAGACAACAACCAAATCCAAATCACTGTTAAAGCAGAGAAGCCTAATGCTGAGGCTGCTAACAAAATCATTCAAATGGTCACTAAGGAAATCGGCAAGACAAATGCTGTTGCAGTAGAATTTCAGCCGGAAAAATAAATCAATAAAACAGTTGAATGAACAGGTGGAAAGGCCGATTTGGTTTTTCAATCTGTTTTTTCTTTTTGGGGTAAAGGTTTCGACCGGCTGTGTTGAAGGAGCGTATAACAAACCTTGCAGGGAATTAGAGTATGTACCCTCCCGCTCAATCTTGGCCGTTATTACGTAAATAATCTTTATTAAATCTTTTCGAATAAGCTAATATTGCCGCCTAACTGTTTTTCTGCGAAAGAGTAAGGTGGCTAGGCAGTCATGAGAGGGTGAAAAAAATTATAAAAGTGTAGAGTTATGTGTCAAAAGTATTTTTTGACATTGACTATTTATATAACAATATTTTTTAATGATAATCATTATATTTATATATAAAATTTTGGCAGTTTTAAAGCAGAGAAGTTCCTGGGCTGCTGATATCAGTCTTTTAACCGTTCACTTTTCTGCCAAAAAATATTATGATAGGCTTATATGGTATTTTTTACATATTCATGCTTTTATGAATTATTTTGTAAATAACTAGGAGGGCTGAATCTTGATGAAGGTACAGGAAATACGTGAAATCATTAGATTAATCGATCAAACAAGTATTGATGAATTTGTCTTTGAACAAGAGGGAACCAGACTTGAAATCAAAAGAGGGGCAAAGGAAAAACTTGAAGCCGCCTCAGCTCCTGTTCCAGAAGTTGTGAAAGCTCCAGCTGCCCAAGCAGAAATGCCTAAGCCTGCCGAAGCACCGGCAGCAAGCCCGGCGCCAATACAGTCAGGTGAAGCATCCGTGCCAGCGGCCAAGGATGAGACAAGCTATCATAAGATTACGTCCCCAATGGTTGGAACCTTTTACAAGGCCTCCTCACCTGATGATGATCCATTTGTGAAGGTTGGAGACCGAGTAGGGAACGAATCCGTTGTCTGCATCGTTGAAGCAATGAAATTATTTAATGAAATTGAAGCGGAAGTATCCGGTGAAATCAAGGAAATTCTTGTAGAGGACGGCCAATTGGTTGAATACGGACAGCCTTTATTCTTGGTAAAACCCGAATAGGAGGAACAAGATGATTAAAAAAGTTCTAATTGCCAATCGGGGCGAAATAGCGGTCCGAATTATTCGGGCATGTAAAGAAATGGACATTGAAACAGTTGCGGTTTATTCAGAGGCAGACAAGACAGCCTTGCATGTACAATTAGCGGATGAAGCTTACTGTATTGGTCCGACCACATCAAAAGACAGCTACTTAAATACAACAAACATTATAAGCCTGGCGAAGCTGACAGACTGTGATGCCATTCATCCGGGATACGGATTTTTGGCAGAAAACGCTGATTTCGCTGATATGTGTGAAGAGTGTCATTTAACCTTTATCGGTCCATCCTCTGAGGCCATTTCAAAAATGGGGACGAAGGATGTAGCCCGTGAGACAATGCGAGCGGCTGGTGTTCCAATCGTTCCCGGCTCAAGAGGGATTGTTGAGGACGAGGAGGCAGCTGTTAAAACAGCTGAGAGCATTGGCTATCCGGTCATCATTAAAGCGACAGCCGGCGGCGGCGGCAAAGGGATCCGGGTGGCGAAGGATGTGGATGAACTTCGGAAGGGTTATCGAATCACAAGGCAGGAGGCAGCAACAGCCTTCGGCAATCCGGGTGTATATTTAGAGAAATTCATTGAGGATTTCAGACATGTGGAAATCCAGGTACTTGGTGATCATTATGGCAATGTCATTCATCTTGGAGAGCGTGATTGCTCTATTCAAAGACGGCTCCAGAAATTGCTTGAGGAAACTCCTTCACCAGCCATTGACAGCGAGATGCGTGATGAAATGGGACAGGCAGCCGTCACTGCTGCGAAGGCTGTACAATATTCCGGTGCCGGTACGGTTGAATTCATTTATGATCATGTAAACCGTAAGTTTTATTTCATGGAGATGAATACGCGTATCCAGGTTGAGCATCCTGTAACAGAAATGGTGACAGGGATTGACTTAATCAAGGAGCAGATTCTTGTTGCATCTGGCGAGAAATTAACCATTCAGCAAGAAGATGTACAAATGAATGGATGGGCGATCGAATGCCGTATAAATGCGGAGAATCCGGAGAAGAAATTCATGCCGTCAGCAGGCATGGTGGATATGTATCTTCCTCCTGGAGGCTTTGGCGTCCGGGTTGATTCGGCAGTGTATACCGGTTATTCTATCCCGCCGTTTTACGATTCTATGGTCGCTAAATTAATCGTCCATGCACCATCAAGGGAAGAAGCAATCAAGAAAATGAAAAGAGCCTTGGATGAGTTTGTCGTAAAAGGTATTGATACGACAATCCCTTTTCATTTAAAATTATTAAATCATGATGTTTTTGTTTCTGGTGATTTTAATACGAAATTCCTTGAAACTTACGACGTGATGAACTCATAATAGAGTAGATGATTTGGAGGTGTTAGACATGAGTGAAAATCATGCATTGGAAATGGATGGATATGATGGCGGTTTAGGCAAGGTTGAAATTGCCCCTGAAGTCATTGAAGTAATTGCTGGTTTAGCTGCTTCAGAAGTGGAAGGAATCGCACAAATGAGAGGGAATTTCGCTTCAGGCGTTGTCGAAAAGCTAGGAAAGAAAAACCACGGAAAAGGCGTCAAGGTTGAGCTTAGTGAAGATGGCATTAAAATAGATGTGTATTGCCTGGTGAAATTCGGAATCTCCATCCCGAAAGTTGCGCAGGAAGCACAGGATAATATCCGCCAAACGTTACTTAATATGACTGCGCTCGATGCGAATGAAGTAAACATTCACATTGTCGGCGTACAATTTGAGACAGCAAAAGCTGAACCTGAAGTAGAAGAACAGCATTAAGAACATCCATAAGAGACCATGGCCCTTTTTATAGGGTCCTGGTCTCTTATTGTATGTATACGGATGAACGGAGGCGGGAATACTTCATGCGGAGATTCTGTCGTCCATGAGAAAAGAATTTGATGCAGCAATTTCCAAAAAGATGACCGCACACTACCTTTCAAGGGCTTGATGTGTTATTATCTTCATATATGAAATGAAGTGCGAGCAGATGCTTCGTATTTTTAGACAAAGGAGTAATAGTAATTCATGAAACGCAGAGAGGCAAGAGAAAAGGCTCTTCAAGCTCTTTTTCAAATAGATGTAGGGAAAGTCGAAAAAGAAACAGCGCTGGAGCATGTAATTGAAGAATCTGAAGCAGATTCTTATCTAATGGAATTGGTAGACGGCGCAACAGACCATGCAGCTGAGGTTGATCGGATGATTGAGTCGAACCTGGAGAACTGGAAGCTGGACCGTTTATCGAATATTGACCGTAATATCCTTCGATTGACAACATATGAGCTTCTATACAGCAAGGATGTTCCGCAAAATGCTGCCATCAATGAAGCTATTGAATTGGCTAAGCTGTTTGGTGATGACCAATCGCCGAAATTCGTGAACGCTGTTTTATCTAAGATTAAGAATTCTTTATAAAGCTTTGCTATAAATAGAGAGTGAATTAAGGGGGAGCAGGAGTCATGCCAGCAAACATATTAGACGGAAAAGCCATATCGGCCTCTATTAGAGAGGACATTGCCAAGGAGGTTGAAATACTGAAGGGCAAAGGGGTAACCCCGGGGCTTGCAGTTATATTAGTTGGAGATGACCAAGCTTCTCATACATATGTCAGGAACAAGGAAAAGGCTTGTGAACAGCTTGGGATGTACTCGGAGCTTATCAAGCTTCCTGCCTCTGTCACGGAAGAGGAATTGCTTGGTCGTTTACGTGAATTAAATGCTGATCCAAGGATAAACGGCATATTGGTTCAATTGCCATTGCCAAAGCACATTGATGAAAAGCTCGTCATCGAAACCATTGACCCTGCAAAGGATGTCGATGGCTTCCATCCTATTAATATTGGGCGCATGATGACGAAACAAGAAGCTCTTCTTCCGTGTACGCCATTTGGCATTCTGAAGATGGTAAAGGAAACGGGAATTGACATTAAAGGAAAGCATGTCGTTGTTATCGGCCGAAGCAATATTGTCGGTAAGCCGGTTGGACAGCTTTTCCTTAATGAGGATGCAACAGTTACCTACTGTCATTCCAGAACGAAGGATTTGAGAGCCTTCACCACTCAAGCGGATATATTGATCGCCGCTGTCGGGGTCGCAAAAATGGTTAAAGCGGAGGATGTCAAAGAGGGAGCAATCGTCATTGATGTCGGCATGAACCGGGATGAGGAAAATAAGCTTTGCGGGGATGTTGATTACACGGATGTCGCCCCTAAGGCCTCCTACATTACCCCTGTGCCAGGCGGTGTAGGACCAATGACCATCACGATGCTGATGTACAATACTGTTCAGGCAGCAAAGATGGTCCAAAAGCAATCATAAATTTCAATGTTACCTGAAAGCTGCCGGAAATTGCTATAATGAGATTTGCGGCAGCTTTTTTTCTATGGATGAATATTATGCCAAGGAGGCCATGCCAATGGACAAAAATCAATATTTAACAGTGGCCGCCCTCACGAAATACATTAAGCGCAAGTTTGATGCAGACCCTAATTTAGATAATATTTATTTGAAAGGGGAAATCTCAAACTTCAAAAGGCATTCAAGCGGACATATGTATCTAACGTTAAAGGATGAGAAATCACGCATTAATGCTGTCATGTTCGCTCAATCGGCAAGAGGGCTTGCCTTTGACCCTGAGAATGGGATGAAGGTGCTTTTGCGAGGAGAGGTCCGTGTATACGAGCCGACAGGCGGCTATCAAATGTACATAAAAGAAATGATGCCTGATGGAATTGGAGAATTATTTATCGCTTATGAGCAATTGAAGAAAAAGCTCGAGCAGGAAGGTCTTTTCGACATTCGGCATAAACAGCCAATTCCAGCATTTCCAGCGAGAATCGGAGTCATTACCTCCCCGACTGGAGCAGCGATAAGAGACATCATCACGACCCTAAAGAGGCGTTACCCAATTGGAGAGGTCCTCATTTTCCCTGCACTCGTCCAAGGACAACAGGCAGCGCCGTCCATCGTTAACGCCATTGAGACGGCGAATCAGCATCCAATTGATGTCTTGATTGTCGGGCGCGGAGGCGGGTCTATCGAGGAGCTATGGGCCTTTAATGAGGAACCTGTCGCCCGAGCCATCTTTAATTCACAGATTCCGGTTATCTCAGCTGTCGGACATGAAACAGATACGACGATCAGTGACTTCGTTGCTGACCTGAGGGCACCGACACCAACAGGGGCAGCGGAAATGGCTGCACCAAAGGTGAGTGATATCGCTGAGAGAATCAAGATGATGGAAGCAAAAATCAGCCGCTATACAACGCAACGTATTGAAAGTGAAAAGAAACGACTCGTGTCAATAGAAAAATCTTATGCCTTTAAATACCCGCATCTGCTGTATCAGCAAAAGATGGAACAGCTGGACCGAGTGACGGAGCGGATTGCACGCAACAGTACACTTTACTTTGAACGTAAAGGAGACAAGCTCGAGCACTTGGCGAAGATGATTGAACGTCATAATCCGCTGAGCACAATCTCGAAGAAATCAGCGGATATCATACAGCTGCAGGGCCGAATGACAAGGGCAGAGGCAGCCATTATTCGGCGTAAGCAGCAGGCATACTTAAACAGGGTGTCTCTCTTAAAGGCTGTGAGTCCGCTCAAGATTATGGAGAAAGGCTTCGGCCTTGTTTATAATGAGCAGGATGAACTGATTAAGACAAGGGATTCGGTGAAGGCCGGCGATCGATTGACCGTTGTCATCCAGGACGGAAAGCTGGATTGTACCGTTAATGAGATTAGGGAGAGTGATTCCAATGACTAAGGAACAGTCAAACATTACTTTTGAGGAAGCGATGGAAAAGCTTGAAAAAATCGTAGGGCGTTTAGAGGATGGAGAGGTGCCGCTGGAGGAATCCATTAATCTTTATAAAGAGGGAATGGAATTATCCAAATGGTGCCATGATAAGCTAAAGACCGCCGAGGAGCAGCTTACGCTTATCATGAAAGACGATGCGTTAAAACCATTCTCTATTGAAGAGGAGGAATAAGCGTGGCAGAGCTGCTGGAGGCCTTTTCTCGAGAATATAAGCGAAAGATTGAAGAGAGAATGAAGGGTATTGTCTCTGATTTGAATACGCCTGAAAACCTAAGGTCTGCCATGAATTATTCATTGGAGGCAGGAGGGAAAAGACTTCGCCCGCTGCTTGTTCTTGCTGTATTGCGTGCATTTGGGAAAAATCCGCTGATTGGTCTTGATACGGCCTGTGCGATTGAAATGATTCATACGTATTCATTAATACATGACGATTTGCCGAGCATGGATGACGACGACCTGCGCCGAGGTAAGCCGACTAATCATAAGGTGTATGGCGAGGCAACAGCGATCCTTGCTGGCGATGGATTACTCACCCTAGCTTTTGGGGTGATTGCTAACCAAGAGCAAGCTCGGCAGAACCCGGCCGTTGCCCTTGAATTGGTTGCTGAGCTTTCCAAGGCTGCGGGTGCAGAAGGAATGGTCGGCGGGCAGGTTGCTGATATGGAAGGTGAAATGAGGAACTTGAGTTTATCAGAGCTTGAATACATCCATGTACATAAAACTGGTAAACTGTTATCCTACAGCATTCTTGCAGGGGCCATTTTAGCTGGTGCAGATGATTGGGAGAAGGAGCATTTGCAGACGTATGCCCATCATCTTGGACTTGCCTTTCAAATCAGGGACGATATCCTCGATATCGAAGGAAGCGAAAGCAAGATTGGCAAGCCGGTGGGAAGTGATGAAACGAATCATAAGAGCACCTATCCTTCTCTCCTTTCCATGGAGGGGGCTAAGGAGAAGCTGGGTTTCCATGTTAATATGGCAAATGAAGCGCTCGGAAATACTAATTTCCAAGCCGGCATATTAGCTGAAATGCTGGAATTAGTTGCAAAAAGAGACCATTGATTGCCCATCGTTTCCACTGACATCCACTTACGTCCATTTAAGTTGTGTGCTATACTAATTGTACATTTCGAGTGGTGCAGTATTCTAGTCGGTCTACCGTTCTGGAGGGTGAGGCTAAAAATTCACTAGAGGGCACATCGATGAAGTTCGTTGGATTGGCTCGGAGCGCCCAGCTTTGGGTCGGTCCAGGGAGTAAGGAATTAGGGCGATCCACAATGGCATGTGGGCGATGACCCTGATTCCGCGGAGGCTTTATTCTCCTTTTGCAAGGGGGATATTGAAAAACCTGCATATCAGGAAACTGCGTGCAGCGTAGCCTGCCTTGAGTGAAGTATGAGGGGATTGCGTACTAGGCATATACATCAGTTGGCCATTGATATATTTGCTGGTCTGTCATGCATGAAATCTGCTTTGCAAAAGAGGCTAAGGAATTGGTTAAAGGCCGCCGGGGAAATCCCCTAGACTGTTCGTTCAATGACATATATAGAGGATTAAGGTGCGGACTAAGTGGCAATCCAGTCCAGCTTTCGGAGACGGGGCTGAGTTGGCTTTAAAGGGAAACCGCCGAGATGGCGACATTCGGCAGCTGATTGGGAAATCCTACTGGACCTAAGCCGTAAAATTAACTCTATTTATGGCCACTCGTTTCTATACGAAAAGAACAAAGCTTGCGCTTAGCAAGCTTTATTTTACATACAGGATGTGTCTTACTTACAACATGAAGGAAACTCTAAAGAAGACAGCGAAATGGACAATTACGATCTCAATCATTACATTTATATTAGCAGCTATCTTTACCGTGGCCTCTACGCTTTCCTTAAAGGGGGTAAGCTTTAGTGTTGGTCTTGCGATTGTACTTGTCATTGTACTAATTGGCATATTCTTTGATATGATTGGAATTGCAGCAACCGCCGCAGATGAAACGCCCTTTCATGCAATGGCATCGAAGCGGATTCACGGCGCGAAGCATTCCATTCGGATTATACGGAATGCAGACCGATTCGCGAGCTTTTGCAATGATGTGATTGGTGATATCTCTGGGATTGTAAGCGGGACAGCGGCTGCCCTCGTTATTACGCAGCTGGCTCTTCGTTTCCAATGGGGCGAAGCGTCTCCATCAGAGAGTATCAGTTCCATCGTTCTGACGAGTACGATCGCAGCATTAACCGTCGGAGGCAAAGCGATGGGAAAGACATTTGCCATCCAGCATTCTAAAGATATTATCTTTGGAGTCGGAAAAATGTTATCCTTTCTTGAGCGAAACTTCCAAATTGTTATAATAAAAGAAAATAGGGGCAAAACGACTCAAAAGAATACGAAACGAAAGTGAGTGATCCTGTTGGATCTATTGTCTATAAAGGACCCATCTTTTTTAAAGAAGATGACAAACGCAGAACTTGAAGCGTTGTCACAGGAAATAAGAACATTTTTGATTGAGCAGCTGTCAAAGACCGGCGGGCATATCGGCCCAAACCTAGGGGTAGTTGAACTTACCATTGCCTTGCATAAGGAGTTTAACAGCCCAAAGGATAAATTGTTATGGGATGTCGGCCACCAAAGCTATGTACACAAAATATTGACCGGACGCGCAAGCCAATTTGATACACTCCGTCAATACAAAGGACTGTGCGGCTTTCCAAAGATGAACGAAAGCAAGCATGATGTATGGGAAACAGGTCATAGCTCAACCTCCTTGTCGGCGGCGATGGGAATGGCCATTGCCCGGGATTTAAAAAAGGAGAAAAGCTATATTGTGCCTATTATCGGAGATGGTGCCCTGACAGGCGGCATGGCGCTTGAAGCCCTTAATCATATCGGCCATGAGAAAAAGGATATGATTGTGGTCCTAAATGATAATGAAATGTCTATCGCACCGAATGTCGGTGCCCTGCACTCCATTCTTGGCCGGATGAGAACAGCCGGGAAGTATAATTATGTCAAAGACGAACTGGAGCTTCTTCTTAAGAAAATCCCTGCAGTCGGCGGTAAGCTTGCAACTACAGCTGAACGCGTGAAGGATTCCCTTAAGTATCTCTTAGTGAGCGGAATGTTTTTCGAGGAGCTTGGGTTTACGTATCTCGGACCTGTTGATGGACATAACTTTGATGAATTATCTGAAAACCTAAAATATGCTAAAAAGACGAAAGGCCCTGTTTTGCTTCATGTGATTACGAAGAAGGGCAAAGGCTATGATCCTGCTGAAACGGATGCCGTAGGAACTTGGCATGGGACGGGTCCATATAAGATGGAAACTGGGGACATTATTAAGGAAGTCAATGCTCCTCCAGCTTGGAGTGCACTCGTCAGTGAAACTGTCAGACGGCTTGCACGCGAGGATGACCGTATAGTTGCCATTACACCGGCGATGCCGGTAGGCTCTAAGCTTCTTGGGTTTGCTAGTGAATTCCCGGATAGAATGTTTGATGTCGGCATTGCGGAGCAGCATGCCACCACCGTTGCAGCCGGGCTTGCGACTCAAGGGATGAAGCCATTTTTAGCCATCTATTCTACGTTCCTTCAGCGTGCCTATGACCAAATGCTGCATGACATTTGCCGCCAGAAATTAAATGTCTTTGTCGGGATCGATCGTGCCGGCCTTGTCGGTGCTGATGGAGAGACACATCAAGGGGTATTTGATATATCCTTCCTGCGTTCAATGCCGAATCTAGTGCTGATGATGCCTAAAGATGAGAATGAAGGGCAGCATATGGTTAATACAGCTATTAAATATAATGATGGTCCAATCGCGATGCGCTTCCCAAGAGGAAATGGTCTTGGTGTTGAGATGGATGAAGAATTAGAAATTATTCCAATCGGCACATGGGAAGTCCTTCGAGAAGGGAAGGATGCTGTTATTTTAACATTTGGAACGACTATTCCAATGGCGCTTGAAGCGGCAGAGGCAATGGCTCAGAAAGGCGTACAAGTTAAGGTCGTCAATGCTCGTTTCATCAAACCGCTTGATGCAGCTATGCTCTCTGAAATCTTGGCATCCAATCTTCCAATTCTCACTATTGAGGAGGCTGTCCTTGAAGGCGGGTTTGGCAGTGCCGTTTTAGAATTCGCTGAGGAGCACAGCTTTTCCCAAGCATATATTAAACGGATGGGAATTCCTGATGAATTTGTTGAACATGGCAGCGTAAGCAGGCTTCTTGCAGATATTCACTTGACTACAGAAGCTGCCATTGAACATTTAACGAAAATGACCTATAAAGAAACGAAAAAGGCGTATTAAAAATGAAAAAAGAACGAATTGATGTTTTATTAGTAGAAAGAGGCCTTGCTGAGACAAGGGAAAAGGCAAAAAGGGCAGTGATGGCAGGCTTGGTTTATTCCAATGAACTTCGGATGGATAAGCCTGGTGAAAAGATTGCCCAGGATGCCCCTCTTACCATAAAAGGACAGGTCATGCCCTATGTATCAAGGGGCGGATACAAGCTTGAAAAAGCCTTGTCCGAATTTGATTTATCCGTAAAGGATAAATTAATGATTGATATTGGCTCCTCCACTGGCGGATTCACCGATTGCGCCCTGCAAAATGGGGCCAAGAAATCCTATGCGGTGGATGTAGGATATAATCAGCTTGCCTGGAAGCTTCGCAATGACGAGCGTGTTATTGTCATGGAAAGAACGAATTTCCGTCATTCTGTTCCGGAGGACTTTACCGAGGGAATGCCTGAATTTGCCTCTATTGATGTTTCGTTTATTTCTTTGCGGCTAATCCTTCCAGCCTTAAAAAGGATATTAGTACCTGGGGGAGATGTTGTCTGCCTTGTGAAACCACAGTTTGAGGCAGGACGCGAGCAAGTAGGAAAGAAAGGAATTGTTCGTGACAAGAAGGTGCATTTGCAGGTTGTAGAGGATATGCGTGACTTTGTGGTAAGTGAGGGTTATATTCTGAAGGAGGCAACCTACAGTCCTATTACGGGTGGAGACGGGAATATTGAATTCTTATTCCATCTATACTGGCCGGGTGAAGACAAAGAGCTGACAGCCGATTTGCCTCATATAGACTTGGCTGAAGTCGTCGAGGAAGCTCATCAGACCTTAAAAGCAAAGAACGAAGAATCCTAATATAGAGATATCTATTCCCCCGCCGGCGTTTGTGCCGCGGGGGTTTGCTTTGTATACATCCTATGCATAAAAATACATGTACATTTACGACAAAATCCGCTAACATTAAGGGAGACGAAAGATCAACGTATAATGAGGGGTGTCAAAACCATGAATAAGGGACAAAGACATATAAAAATCCGCGATATCATTGCGAATAACAATATAGAGACACAGGATGATTTAGTTGATATTTTACGTGCTGAAGGGGTAAATGTAACCCAAGCAACCGTTTCAAGGGATATCAAGGAATTACATTTAGCGAAGGTACCTATGCAGGATGGGCGTTATAAATACAGTCTGCCTGCAGATCAGCGCTTCAACCCTTTGCAGAAATTAAAGCGGTCATTAATGGATGCCTTCGTTCGGATCGATTCTGCTAATAATCTGTTAGTTATGAAAACTTTGCCTGGCAATGCACAAGCTATTGGTGCGCTCATTGACAATTTGGATTGGGAAGAGATTCTTGGAACCATCTGTGGAGATGATACATGCTTAATTATTTGCCGGGAAAAGGAACAGGCAGATATTATAACAGAACGTTTCTTAGACATGTTGTAGAAAGTGGGATGAAAATATGTTATTGGAGCTATCCATTCGTAATTTCGCCATCATAGAGAAGCAGACTCTCGCTCTTCATCAAGGGCTGACAGTCCTGACAGGGGAAACTGGCGCAGGGAAGTCGATTATTATCGATGCCATTCAATTGTTAGTGGGAGGAAGAGGGTCAGCAGAGTTCATCCGTCACGGAGAAGACAAAGCAGAAATTGAAGGTTTTTTCCAATTACCTGACAATTCGCACCCGGCAATTTTAAAAGCACAGGAATTTGGCATTGAGTCAGAAGACAATGCAATCATCATTCAGCGTGCCATGTATATGTCCGGTAAAAGTATATGCCGTATAAACGGCAAGATGGTTACGATTTCAACGTTGAGAGAAATAGGGCGTAAGCTGATTGATATTCATGGCCAGCATGAGCATCAGGAGCTAATGGACCCCGATTATCACCTGCCGCTTCTTGATGAGTTCGGTGGACATGAAATCAATGAGGCTCTTGGGGAATATAAGCACCATTACAAGCAATACCATGAAACAAGACAATCGCTTAATAAACTGAGCGAAAATGAGCAAACGATGGCCCATCGGCTTGATTTGATCCAATTCCAATACAATGAGATAAAGAATGCGGGTCTTGAGCCTGATGAAGAAGACAGGCTGCTTGAAGAAAGGCAGAAGCTCAGCAATTTCGAGAGAGTCCATCAGAGCTTGAATAATGCTTATGGCTCCCTCAACAACGAGAATACCGGCCTTGACTGGGTTGGAAATGCGATGACAGAGCTCGAGAGAATTGAAAGCTTGGATGAAGAGTACCGGCAATTATCAGAAACAGTCAAGAATGCCTTTTATTTGTTGGAGGATGCGAAAAGCTCGGTTCGTACGCAGCTCGATATGCTTGAGTATGAACCGGAACGGCTGCATGATATAGAAGCCCGTTTGAATGAAATCAATCACCTGAAACGGAAATATGGCAATACAATTGATAAGATT
This sequence comes from Pradoshia sp., assembly GCF_051873915.1. Lineage (NCBI taxonomy): Bacteria > Bacillati > Bacillota > Bacilli > Caryophanales > Bacillaceae > Pradoshia > Pradoshia sp. The sequence goes on along the minus strand of NZ_JBJEFJ010000123.1, from coordinate 13,047 downwards.
CTTGAATATGGTGCGGCCATTGAAGAAGAAATAGACACGATATTAAACAGGGAAAGCCATATTGAGAAGCTGTCTAAACAGCTGGATTCTATAAAGAAGGAAGTACTGCTTGCTGGTGCTGAATTGACGGATAGAAGGAAGAAATACGCCATGTCCTTGACAGATGCCATTCATCAAGAGCTCAAGGAGCTATATATGGATAAAGCTGTATTTGATGTTCGATTCCTTGAACTGAAGGAATATGATGATTCCATTCATGAAAACGGATTGGATACAGTTGAATTTTATATATCCGCCAACCCGGGTGAACCTTTGAAGCCGCTTTCGAAAACTGCTTCAGGCGGGGAGCTTTCAAGAATTATGCTTGCCTTGAAGAATATTTTCTCCAAGCATCAAGGAATTACATCCATTATCTTTGATGAGGTGGATACAGGTGTCAGCGGGAGAGTTGCGCAGGCGATTGCTGAAAAGATCTATCGAGTCTCGAACGGTTCGCAGGTCCTTTGCATCAGCCATTTACCGCAGGTCGCCGCTATGGCTGATACTCATTTGTTCATTTCCAAGGAAATTATTGAAGGAAGAACGAAAACAAGCGTGAAACCTCTTGAGAAAGCGGAGCGTGTGGAAGAAATCGGCCGCATGATTTCTGGGAAGGAGCTCACATCCTTGACTGAGGAGCATGTCCGGGAAATGCTTGATCAGGCGGAACATATTAAAGCTGCTATGGTATAAGAAAAGCTTATGGCGGAGAAACTGAATAGATAGGAATAATCACGGAAAACTGATGAATCCCTTCATCAGTTTTTTGTTATTCATGATGTTATTCCTATCCAGAATGGGCAGCTTTTTATTTGCAGGGAAGGTTATAAAGAAGCCCTCTCCCGGAAAAATTAAAGACGTAGCCAAAGAAACGAGGAGTGTGGATGGATGAAAAGAATACCATTAAGAAAAACAGCTGGTATAATCCTCCTTGTTTCATTGTTAGCGATTTTCTTTAGCCACCCATTACAACAATACTTTGCAATTCCCACCAATGTAACCCTTTTTGAAGGACAAGAAAAAGCTTTAACGAAGAGTGATCTGCTGAAGGCAGAAGTGGTCTCTGCCAGCAACAGCGTGTCGATTGCAAAAGAGTCAGATGCATTAAGCATCCATGCAGCAAAAAGTGGATACGATCAAGTTGTCCTGAATATTGCAGGTATCCCAGTCAAGAAAATGAATATCGAGGTTTTGAAGGATTTTAAGGTCATTCCAGGAGGCCAATCGATTGGCGTGAAATTAAATACGCTTGGCGTGCTGGTCGTCGGACATCACCAAATAACAACTGAAAAGGGCGCTCTGTCCCCGGGCGAAATTGCCGGGATTAAGGTCGGAGATATCATTATGGCCATAAACGGACAGAAAATCACGAAAATGCAGGATGTAGCCCCGTTCGTCAACGGATATCGAGGATCTGCAGAACCTTTGGTTGTAGATATATTTCGTGATAATGAAAAGATTACCAGGAAGATTGAGCCTTTAAAAGATAAAAACGAGGAAGTATATAAGCTTGGTCTCTATATTCGCGATTCTGCGGCAGGAATCGGAACGATGACCTTCTATCACCCGGAAACAAGGAAATACGGAGCATTGGGACATGTCATCTCTGATATGGATACAAAGAAACCGATTGTGGTGAAGGATGGGCAGATTGTGAAATCTACCGTCACCTCGATCGAAAAGGGAAGCAACGGAAATCCAGGTGAAAAGCTGGCCCGGTTCGCGGCTGATCGTGAAGTGATTGGGAATATCACTCGTAATTCCCCATTCGGTATTTTCGGCCGTTTGACAAAGCAGATGGAAAACGGCATTAAGAACACACCACTTCCAATCGCTTTATCCAATGAGGTAGAAGAAGGTCCGGCAGAGATTTATACAGTTGTGGAAGGAAATAAGGTTGAAAAGTTCGGGATTGAAATTATCAGTACTATACCTCAAAAGTTTCCTGCAACAAAGGGCATGGTTCTGAAGGTGACAGACAAAAGATTATTGAGCAAGACCGGAGGAATCGTCCAAGGAATGAGCGGAAGTCCAATCATTCAAAAGGGAAAAGTTGTTGGAGCGGTTACGCATGTATTCGTCAATGACCCGACAAGCGGGTACGGGGTTCATATTGAATGGATGCTCAACGAAGCAGGTATAGATATTTATCAAAAGGACTCGAAAGCAGGTTGATTAAAACCTGCTTTTTTTTAGTCGAAACAGAGCGTTTTCACAGTGGATTCGACAAATTTGGATGGAAGTTTGTAAAAAGATGTGAAAAAGGTCGAAAAAAGGAGTAAACAAAAGAGAAACTTGTTTAAATCATTCTTTTTAAGCATTTTTTGATTTTTAGGTACTTTTTATATTGCAATGTCGAATATCTCGGTTAGAATAAAGTATAGAAATACTAGTAAATATAGGAAAATGAGTTTTGAGGAGGATATCTGGTTGAAAAAAATAAAAGTATGTATTGTTGATGATAATCGTGAACTTGTTGCTTTATTGGAAGAGTATATTAGTGAACAGCCGGATATGGAAGTGATCGGGGTAGCCCATAATGGCCAGGATTGCCTGAGTATGCTTGAACAAGTAAGTCCAGACGTGTTGGTCCTTGATATCATTATGCCCCATTTAGATGGTTTGGCTGTTTTGGAAAGAATAAAGGACTCTCAAAAAGGCACTTCTATTCCTAATGTCATCATGCTGACTGCTTTTGGCCAGGAGGACGTGACAAAAAAAGCGGTAGAGCTTGGTGCTTCCTATTTCATCCTGAAGCCATTTGATATGGAAAACCTCGTCAATCATATTAGGCAATCCGGTGAAAAAGGCGCTGGAATTGCACGTTCAAACAGCTATGCCCCGAGGCAGCCTGTAGAGTCGAAACCAATTAACTTAGATGCGAGTATCACTAGTATTATCCATGAGATTGGTGTACCGGCACATATCAAGGGCTATCTGTACTTAAGAGAAGCTATTTCTATGGTATACAATGATATCGAGCTGTTAGGGTCCATCACAAAGGTCCTCTATCCTGATATTGCCAAGAAATACAATACAACTGCAAGCCGGGTGGAACGGGCTATCCGTCATGCAATTGAAGTGGCATGGAGCAGGGGGAATATTGAATCCATCTCTTCATTATTTGGCTATACAGTCAGCATGACAAAGGCGAAACCCACCAATTCAGAATTCATTGCGATGGTGGCTGATAAACTCCGCCTTGAGCATAAAGCCTCATAAGCCGTTATGCCTCGCATTTATGATGAATAAATACTTAAAACGCTATCAAACTTTATGCAAAAGCACCATTACTGCCGAATTGTGATATTATGCGGTAATAATGGTGTTTTTTATTGTATGCTAGAGAGGAATGAACTAGAGAGAACGGAGGTTTTTTCGTGACACTTATATTTGGACATAGGGGATATGCGGCCCTCTATCCCGAGAATACTATGATATCGTTTAAGGAGGCTCTAAATGCAGGTGCGGACGGAATTGAGCTTGATGTGCAGCTGAGTCTGGACGGTGAATTAGTCGTGATTCATGATCCAACAGTTGACCGTACGACAGATGGAACGGGCTCTGTCCGTGAGTTATCGCTTGAAGAGTTAAGGAAACTAAATGCAGCGAATAATTCCAAGACAGTGGAATTTGCGGGAATCCCGACATTAAGAGAAGTGATGGAATGGCTGTCTGGAACGAATCTCCTCCTGAATATTGAATTGAAGAATGCAATCTATCCATATGAGGGGATGGAGGAGAAAGTGATTGAGCTGATACGAGAATTTGGTTTGGAGGATAGGGTCATTCTTTCTTCCTTCAATCATTACAGTCTTGTTTATTGCTACCGGCTTGCACCCGATATTGAGACGGCCCCTTTATACTCAGATGGACTTTATATGCCATGGGTGTATGCGGAATCGATTCGGGCAAAATCGATCCACCCAAAATTTCGCGCAGCACCTGATGGAATAATCAAGCAATGCCAGGAAGCAGGAATAGCGGTGAGACCTTATACGGTAAACCGAAAAGGGGATATGAAACGCTTATTTAAGGCAGGCTGCTCTGCTTTTATCACGGATGACCCCGACCTCGCCATCCAGCTGCGGAAGGATTATGAATGACATAGGGGTTTGGAGGAATGTCAGTTTACCGTTTATTTTGCGGGCTTTCTTTCTTCTTGCCTTCCTTGTCGATTCCGTTTCGGATATCGTCGGAAGGTTTAAAAAAAGAAATCTGATAAACCGACATACATAGCGAGTGAACCCCTTTCCGACATATAGAGGCTTGCATGGCCAAGAAATATGTAGGGAATATAGGTATAATGGACTATTTCTTTTTCGGGATGGACGAAAATAAAACCCGGCAATTGAGGCTCGACCTCTTTGCCGGGTTTATTTTTGGACAGGGCGTCTTTTGAAGCGATCCTGCACATTATTTCGTTTGCGATCTCGATAAAAAATAAATCCTCCAATAAAGGCTAAGCCGCCAGCAAACAAGAAAAAACCTACTAAAAATTGTACCCATAAAGCGGGTAAGAGAGGACTTAATTTCCCAAAAAGCATATCTCTCATCCACTTGATACCAAGTGCCGTGCAAAAGCCCGGAATCAATAAAAGGATAAACGCAACCGCACGCTGCATTTCATTTCACCCTCACCTAATGAAAGTATCTTACTTATTCATCTTTATAAAATTCGGAAGTTATGTCAAGTTTTTTCAGGATAAATATGGTAGTATTAATGTGAAAAAAATTGCATGCCGAGAGAAGCTTGGGGGGAGTACATGGAAAGAACAGTGCTGATTATCGGAGCAGGGAATGGAGGAACAGCTATTCTCAACTTCCTGCTGATGGCGAAGGATTACCGCGTAATCGGCGTCATTGATTCTAACCCGGATGCAGAAGGAATGAAGCTCGCACGCATATATCAGATTGAAACAGCAAGCAGCTGGTCTCGTTTGATTAAGCATCCGCCTGATATCATTTTTGAAGTAACAGGCAATGATAACGTCTATCAAGAAATTGCTCGTGAGAAGGAAGAAGAGACCATCCTAGTTCAGGGACGGGTTGCCTTTATTCTGGCAAACCTCATCCAGGAAAAAGAGGAATTAATGAAGAAATCCCAGGAAGAGGCATACTTGCGCGAGCTCGTTTTTAACATCTCGGATAATGGAATGATTGTGATCAATAAAGATGAACAAGTTGTTTTCTTTAATCAAGAAGCGGAGAATTTAACAGGAATAAAGGCAGAGAACGCCGTTGGATATTCTATACAAGCGGTTATGCCCGCCTCTTCTCTCCCTCGCATTATCCGAACAGCAATGACAGAGAGCAATCAGCGGGCAAGGCTTGATAATGGACGGGACATTCTTACGACAAGGATGCCCATCAAGAATGAACAAGGGGAGATCTTAGGCGCATTTGCCATTTTCAAAGGTATTACAGAAATGACCCGTCTTGCAGAAGAAATCACGAATTTAAAGCATATCCAAAAAATGCTTGAAGCAATCATTCATTCAAGCGATGATGCTATTTCTGTTGTCGATGAAAAGGGTGCAGGGCTCTTGATAAACCCAGCATATTCAAGGATTACCGGTCTCGAGGAATCAGATGTAATCGGCAAGCCTGCGACAGCAGACATCGTTGAAGGCGAGAGCATGCATATGCAGGTACTAAAAACCCAGAAGCCGGTTCGTGGAGCACGGATGAAGGTTGGTCCGGCTAAGCGGGATGTGATCGTTAATGTGGCGCCGATCATGGTAAACGGCGAGCTGAAGGGCAGTGTCGGGGTCATCCATGATTTATCCGAGATCCAGAACTTAACGAAGGAACTGCAGCGCGCTCGTCAAATGATTCGCAAGATTGAAGCAAAGTATACCTTTGACGATATCATTGGTGAATCAAAGGAAATGAGCCTATGCCTTGAACAAGCCAGGCTGTATGCGCGAACCTCTGCAACTGTCTTATTAAGAGGGGAATCGGGGACGGGCAAGGAATTATTTGCCCATGCAATCCATAATGCCAGCGATCGTAAATATAACCAATTTGTTCGTGTGAATTGTGCAGCAATCGCAGAATCCCTGCTTGAAAGCGAGTTGTTTGGCTATGAGGAGGGAGCCTTCTCCGGGGCTAAAAGAGGCGGAAAGAAAGGCTTTTTCGAGGAGGCTCATAAAGGGAGTATTTTCTTAGATGAGATTGGCGAACTAACTCCCGGTACACAGGCGAAATTACTCCGTGTACTTCAGGAAGGAGAAATCCTGCGCGTAGGTGGAACGAAACCGATTCAAATTGATGTACGGGTTATTGCTGCAACCAATGTCAATTTGGAGAAAGCCATTGCAAATGGGACATTTCGGGAGGATTTGTATTACCGAATAAACCGGATGCCCATCTATATACCGCCGCTGAGGGAAAGACCAAGGGATATAGCCCCTCTCAGCATTCATCTGCTTAAGAAGCTGAACGAAGAATATGGCCGTGATATTAAGACAATCAGCCCGGATGCCATTCAGGTTCTTGAAGGGTATAGCTGGCCAGGGAATGTACGGGAGCTGGAGAATATCCTGGGCAGAGCTATTATTTTCATGGATATGCATGAACGAATGCTTCAGAAAACCCATTTACCCTCTTTGTTTTTGAAAAATGAACAATATGAGGAACGTAATCAAGAACATATCCGATTGGAAAACTCAGTGAGTCTGGCTGAACAGCTGGCAAATGTTGAAAAAGAAATCATCCAAAGGACGTTAAAAGAGCTGCATGGCAATAAAACGGCGACTGCCCGGCAATTGGGTCTTTCCATACGAAACCTATACTATAAATTAACGAAATATAATTCAGAATAATTTTGCGTGCAAAAATTTTCATTTTTGAAATAAATTGCACGATTATTATATTATCTATATTCTTTTATTGAAGCATGATGGTTTTGGCATGATTCTTGCATTATTTATTATTGGCTTTCCGGAAAAGTAATATTTTCTCAAAATACAAAAAAGAGAACCGGAGTCTGCTAGACTTTGAAGAAGATGAGAGGGGAAATGACAGATGGAGCTTTTCAAATATATGGAGCAATATGATTATGAGCAATTATTATTTGTACAGGATAGGCAATCTGGATTGAAGGCGATCATCGCTATTCATGATACAACGCTAGGGCCAGCTCTTGGCGGCACAAGAATGTGGACATATGAATCAGAGGATGCAGCTATTGAGGATGCCCTGCGTCTTGCTAAAGGGATGACGTATAAGAATGCTGCTGCAGGCCTAAACCTTGGAGGAGGGAAAACCGTCATAATTGGCGATCCGCGCAAGGACAAGAACGAAGAAATGTTTCGTGCGTTCGGCCGTTATATCCAAGGGCTTAATGGTCGTTATATCACGGCTGAGGATGTAGGCACGACAGTAGCTGATATGGATATTATCCATGAAGAGACGGATTATGTTACAGGTATCTCTCCGGCATTTGGTTCATCTGGCAATCCATCTCCAGTAACGGCATTTGGTGTTTACCGCGGGATGAAAGCAGCCGCTAAGGAAGCGTTTGGTACAGACTCTCTTGAAGGAAAAGTCATCGCGGTCCAAGGTGTAGGCAATGTAGCCTTTAATTTATGCAAGCATCTGCATGAAGAGGGAGCTCAATTGATCGTAACCGACATCAACAAAGATAGCGTTCAAATGGCTGTAGAACAATTTGGTGCCAAAGCCGTTGACCCTAATGAGATTTATGGTGTTGACTGTGACATTTATGCTCCATGTGCACTAGGGGCAACGATTAATGATTACACAATTCCGCAATTAAAGGCGAAGGTCATTGCCGGTGCGGCCAATAATCAACTCAAAGAAACAAGACATGGCGATGCCATCCATGAGATGGGGATTGTTTATGCTCCAGATTATGTCATCAATGCCGGCGGAGTCATCAATGTAGCTGATGAGCTCTATGGCTACAATCAAGAGCGCGCATTAAAGAAGGTAGAGCTGATTTACAATAATATTGAACGAGTTATCGAAATTGCCAAACGTGACGGAATTCCAACCTATATGGCAGCAGACCGTATGGCTGAGGAGCGAATTGAAAAGCTCAAGAATTCAAGAAGCCAATTTCTCATGAATGGGCGTCATATTTTAAATCGTCGCCGCTAAAAGAGATGATAGTCCTTCATCTCTTGGAGGCTGTCAGGATTGAACATAGATAATGACGCCGCCAAATAGGCGGCGATTCATACAGGGAAGGGTGTCTTTTATGTCGACAGAGTATGATCTTGTTATCCTCGGTGGAGGAACAGGCGGATATGTTGCTGCTATTCGAGCCTCTCAGCTCGGTTTAAAAACGGCTATTGTCGAAGCAGGTAAACTTGGGGGAACATGTCTTCATGCCGGATGCATTCCTTCAAAGGCATTGCTGAGAAGTGCTGAGGTATATCAAACCGTAAGAAAGTCTGCAGACTTTGGTGTTCAGTCAGAAGGAGCAGCTCTCGACTTCAAAGCTGTACAAAAACGGAAGCAAAGCATTGTAGATAAACTGCATGCTGGTGTCCAATACTTAATCAAACAAGGAAAGATTGATCTTTATGAGGGGTATGGCCGTCTTTTAGGTCCTTCGATTTTCTCGCCAATGCCTGGTACGGTTTCCGTCGAAATGAATAATGGCGAGGAAAATGAAATCCTTATTCCGAAAAATGTCCTTCTTGCCACTGGATCGAGACCGAGGACGCTTGCTGGTCTGGCCATTGATGGCGAAACGGTAATAACCTCTGATGAGGCTTTAACACTTGATAAGCTACCATCATCCATGCTGATAATCGGCGGTGGAGTCATTGGTGTTGAATGGGCGTCCATGCTTCGTGATTTTGATGTGGATGTGACGATTGTCGAATATGCGGATCGAATTCTGCCTTTAGAGGACAAGGATTTATCCAAAGCAATGGAAAAGGCATTGAAGAAAAAAGGAATTAACATCATAACAGGGTCTAAAGTACTGCCTGAAACACTTTCAACCGAGAGTGGTCTGTCCATTTCAGCCCAGGAAAATGGAACTACTAAGGAGTATAAAGCAGAAAAAATGCTTGTGTCAGTTGGCCGTGATGCCAATACGAGTGGAATAGGGTTAGAGAATACCGATATCGAGATCAAGGGAGGATTCATATGTGTAAATGAATTCTTTCAAACGAAAGAATCCCATATTTATGCCATTGGTGATTGCATCGGCGGAATGCAGCTGGCCCATGTGGCAAGTCATGAGGGAATCAAGGCGGTGGAACATATGGCAGGCTTAAAGCCGGAGCCAATCCAATACGATTTCATCCCGCGCTGTATTTACAGCAGTCCAGAGGCAGCAAGCGTCGGTATTACGGAAGAGGAAGCAAAGAAGAGAGGTCATAAGGTGAAGGTCGGGAAATTCCCGTTTCAAGCTTTAGGCAAGGCATTGGTGTTTGGAGAAACGGAGGGATTTGCGAAAATCATCTCTGATGAAGAAACCGATGATCTTCTGGGCGTTCATATGATTGGACCTCATGTAACTGACATGATATCAGAAGCAGGTCTTGCGCTTGTCTTGAATGCAACAGCATGGGAGGTTGCTTCAAGCATACATCCGCACCCTTCCTTGTCAGAGGTAATTGGGGAGGCGGCCCTTGCGGTGGATGGTATGGCACTGCATTTGTAATAAAAGAGATTGATAGGGGGAATTTAGATGGCTGAGGCTAGACATGAATCGTTAGGATTATCCAATCAAACTGTATTAGATATGTATGAAACCATGCTTTTGGCAAGAAGACTAGACGAGCGTATGTGGTTATTAAATCGTTCAGGCAAGATTCCATTTGTTATCTCCTGTCAGGGGCAGGAGGCAGCTCAGGTCGGTGCTGCCTTTGCGCTGGACAGGAAAAAAGATTATGTTCTTCCTTACTATCGGGATATGGGGGTTGTCTTGACCTTTGGAATGACAGCCAAGCAGCTCATGCTGTCAGGATTTGCGAAGGCAGAGGATCCCAATTCAGGCGGCAGACAGATGCCTGGTCACTTTGGACAGAAGGAAAACCGAATTGTTACTGGGTCATCGCCTGTGACGACTCAAGTGCCGCATGCAGTCGGCATTGCGCTGGCAGGGAAGATGCAAAATAAAGATTTGGTGACATTTGTTACCTTCGGGGAAGGATCATCCAATCAAGGGGATTTCCATGAAGGGGCAAATTTTGCCGGGGTACATAAGCTGCCGGTCATCCTGATGTGTGAAAACAATCAATATGCCATCTCTGTGCCGGTTGAAAAGCAGCTCGCCTGCGAACGGGTATCCGACCGGGCGTCAGGCTATGGAATGCCTGGAGTAACAGTTAACGGTAATGACCCGCTTGAGGTATATAAAGCGGTAAAGGAAGCGGCAGACAGAGCAAGAAACGGCGGCGGCCCAAGCTTGATTGAGACCGTATCTTACCGGCTGACCCCCCATTCAAGCGATGATGATGATCGTTCCTACCGTGCTCCTGATGAAGTGGCAGAGGCAAAAACAAATGACCCAATCATCACATTTGGCGCTTATTTGAAGGAGAACGGAGTTTTGAATGATGAACTTGAGGGAGAAATCAATAAACGTGTAATGAAGCTTGTGAACGAAGCGACGGAATATGCGGAAAATGCACCTTATGCACAGGCAGAGACTGCAATGAATCATGTGTATGACGAAGGGAAGGGGGCGGTTTAATGCCGGTTATATCTTATATTGATGCCGTGACCATGGCTTTAAGAGAAGAAATGGAAAGAGACGAGAGGGTATTTGTTCTCGGTGAGGATGTAGGCAAAAAGGGAGGCGTCTTTAAGGCTACTGCTGGATTGTACGACCAATTCGGAGAGGCGCGTGTGCTTGACACGCCGCTTGCTGAATCGGCGATTGCTGGTGTCGGTATTGGTGCGGCCATGTATGGTATGCGCCCAGTCGCCGAGATGCAATTTGCTGATTTCATTATGCCGGCTGTGAACCAAATTATCTCTGAAGCAGCGAAAATACGCTATCGCTCCAATAATGACTGGCACTGTCCAATCGTGATAAGGGCCCCGTTTGGAGGAGGAGTTCATGGAGCGCTTTATCATTCGCAATCAGTTGAAGCCATCTTTGCCAATCAGCCGGGGCTGAAGGTTGTCATACCTTCCACACCATACGATACGAAGGGGCTTTTGAAGGCTGCCATCCGAGACGAGGACCCCGTGTTGTTTTTTGAGCATAAGCGAGCGTATCGCTTAATTAAAGGCGAGGTCCCGACAGATGATTATGTTTTGCCAATCGGAAAGGCAGACGTGAAACGAGAGGGCGAAGATATCACGGTCGTTACCTACGGGCTATGTGTCCATTTTGCTCTCCAAGCTGCAGAGAAGCTTGAAAAGGATGGTATCTCCGCTCATATTCTTGACCTTAGAACGGTCTATCCGCTTGATAAGGAAGCCATCATTGAAGCGGCAAGAAAAACCGGCAAGGTTCTATTGGTGACAGAGGATACAAAGGAAGGCAGCATCATGAGCGAGGTCTCGGCCATCATTGCGGAGCATTGCCTATTTGATTTGGATGCGCCGATTAAGAGACTGGCCGGGCCGGATGTTCCTGCGATGCCTTACGCACCAACAATGGAGAAATTCTTCATGGTGAACCCTGATAAAGTGGAAAAGGCAATGAAGGAATTGGCAGAATTCTAGACAACTAGGAGGGAGGAGTTAACAATGGCTATAGAAAAAATGAAAATGCCCCAGCTTGGGGAAAGTGTAACAGAGGGTACGATTTCTAACTGGCTAGTGAAGCCGGGCGACCATGTGGAGAAGTACGATCCAATAGCAGAGGTAATGACGGATAAAGTGAATGCTGAAGTACCTTCCTCGTTTACTGGAACCATCAAGGAATTGCTCATAGAAGAAGGGGAGACCGTGCCAGTCGGTGAGCTGATTTGCAGCATAGAAATAGAAACAGAAGGAACAGGAACTGATACAGAAGACAAACCGGAAACAGCTCCTGTGAAAGTGGAGAATCAAGAGGGAAAAGGGACCCCTTCAGAGGCGAAACCGCGTTTTTCACCTGCTGTGCTAAGACTTTCCGAAGAGCATAATATTGATTTGAAAACTCTCACAGGAACAGGTGCAGGGGGAAGAATTACTCGTAAGGATGTCTTGAATGCCGTTGAAAATGGTGTATCAAGGAAGATATCAGCTGAACCTGAGACAAAAGCGGAGGTATCAGCCCCTAAAGAACAAGAGCGAGAAACGGCTCAAAGAAAGGAAACGATTCAAACGGCCGCAAATGATACCATTATCCCGGTCACAGGTGTCCGTAAGGCCATTGCAAAGAATATGACTAGAACGAAGCAGGAGATACCTCATGCTTGGACAATGGTGGAAGCAGATGTCACCGGACTTGTATCTGCTCGTGATGCCTTGAAGAAAGCGTTTAAGGAGGGTGAGGGCTATAATCTGACGTATTTTGCCTTCTTCGTTAAAGCTGTGGCACAAGCACTTAAGGAGTTCCCAGAAATGAATTCAATGTGGGATGGAGACAGAATTATCCACAAGAAAGACATCAATTTATCGATTGCCGTGGCGACAGATGATGCATTGTATGTGCCGGTCATTAAGCATGCCGATGAGAAAACGATAAAAGGAATTGCCCGCGAGATTCATGAACTGGCTGGTAAGGTGCGTTCCGGAAAGCTATCCGTGAATGATATGCAGGGAGGAACATTCACCGTAAATAATACCGGTTCATTTGGTTCCATCCAATCCATGGGTATTATCAACTATCCGCAGGCAGCCATCCTTCAGGTGGAATCCATTGTGAAGCGGCCGGTTGTGATGGAAGGGAATATGATTGCTATTAGAGATATGGTTAATCTTTGTCTTTCCATCGACCATCGTATGCTTGATGGTTTAGTGGCCGGACGTTTCTTGGCAAGGATTAAAGAAATCCTTGAAGGAACAAGTGAAAAAACGGTTTCGATTTATTAATGATTTCTGCTGGAACTGGATGAGCCTTTCATCCAGTTCTTTTTA